>NZ_HF999021.1:4040-60041 GCF_000433815.1 Blautia sp. CAG:257 | reverse complement strand
ACTGTAGCTGTGGATCCTCAGAGCAGGAACCGGATACTGGAAGGGATTCAGGAGCTGAACAGACAGGGCTCCACTATTATTTATACTTCTCATTATATGGAAGAGGTGGAACAGATCTGTACAAGAATAGCAATTATGGATCATGGAAGAAGTATTGCAGCAGGAACAAAGGAACAGCTGACAGGAATGATAAAAACAGGGGAAAAGGTGACAGTAGAGGCCGTTGTACTGAAGGAAGAGCAGCTTGTACAGATTCGGGAACTGGCCCATGTATTTAAGGTGGAGTATGAAAATGATATTCTCAGGGTGCAGTGCACAGAGGCAAAGCATAATCTTGTGAGAATCCTGCGATATCTGGAAGATCGGGAGATCAGCTTTGGAAGAGTCTACTCAGAGCTTCCCACGCTTAATGATGTATTTCTGGAAATTACAGGAAAAGAGCTTCGGGATTAGGAGGAAAAGTTTATGGTTCAGTTGATTAAATACAGCATTATCCGTAAGATAAAGAATTTTAATATCATATTCTGGCCCTGTATTTTTCCTCTTATTATGGGAACTCTGTTTTACTTTGGATTTGGAAATATGTCAGAGGCTGATTTTGAGACTGTTCAGGCCGGCTATGTAAAGGAAGGTGCAGGTAATCCTGTTTTTTCAGAATATCTTGATAAAATTGAAAAGGATGGAACCCTTATCCATGTGGAGACCCTGACAGAAGCGGAGGCGAAGAAACAGCTGAAGGACAGACGGCTGGACGGAATTTTTTTCGGGGCAGACACACCATATCTTCAGGTTGCAAAAAGCGGGATGGCGCAAAGTGTTATGCAGAGTCTTCTGGAAAGCTATCTGAACGGTAAAAACACGTTGGAAACCGTGGCAGAGCTTCACCCGGAAAATATGGAGCAGGCAGTGGCAGCCATGTCGGATTATCAGGAAATTGTGGAAAATGTATCTCTTGGAGGAAAAAGTACAAATAATAATTCTGTATTTTTCTATGCGCTGGTAGGCATGGCCTGTCTTTACGGATGCTTTGTGGGAATGGGATCAGCGTTCTGGCTTCAGGCAAATGTAACAGATCTTGCGGCAAGGCAGTGTGTATCACCTGTACACAGAATGACTATGATTCTTACAGAAATGCTGACATCGTTTTTTATCCATTTTGTGAATGTAGTGATTCTTTTGCTTTATCTGAGGTATGTGCTTCATATGGAATTTCAGGGAAGCATGGCGCAGATGCTCCTGATTTCCCTGGTTGGGTGTATTGTCGGGGTCAGTATGGGGATTTTTGTTTCCAGCGCATCAAAGCTGAGTGAAAATATAAAGGTAGCGATCATGCTGGGCATTTCCATGACAGGAAGTACTCTTGCAGGCTTAATGAATTCCAAAATTAAATTTGCAGTAGACCAGAATATGCCGATTATAAATAAACTGAATCCGGCAGCTCTGATCACAGATGCATTTTACTGCATTAATGTTTATGATGATCCGGCGAGAATGAAGACGAATCTTATTACGCTTCTGATCATGGCTGTGGTACTGACAGCCGGTTCATTTTTGGTAGTAAGGAGGGTTCGCTATGACAGTATTTAAAGGCTATATGAAAGTGATCAGACAGAGCAGATGGCTGATACTTATGTATGTGGCAATCTTTTTTGCCTGCACGCTTCTGATGCAGTCAGCGGCAGGAAAGACGGAGAAAAGTTTTCAGGCAGAGTCTTTGAAGATAGGAATCGCAGATGAAGACGGAGGAACGTTTGCTCTGGCGTTGAGAACATATCTGGATAACTTTCATGAAGTGATACCGCTGGAAAATGACATTTCTGTTATGCAGGAAAAACTTTTTTATCGTGATGTGGAGTATATTGTAAGAATCCCGGAAAATTTTTATCAGAAGTGTATTCAGGGCGGAGAAAGGCTTCCGGTTACAACTGTCCCGGATACCTATTCCGGCATTTATGTGGATCAGCAGATCAACAGCTTTCTGAACAATGCAAGAACCTGTCAGGCAGCAGGATTTACAGAGAAGGAAATGGCAGATGCTCTCGTAAAGGACATACCGGTGAAAGTAGAGCTTGACACGTCAATGGGTTCCGGAGAGACTTCCCGGTATATTTATTATTTTCGGTATGTTCCATACCTGGCGCTGGCCCTTCTGGGTTTTGTGATAGGAAATGTGCTGCTTGTTTTTCGCAAAAAAGGCCTGAAGAACAGAATGCTGGCAGCTCCGGTTTCTTCCAGACGTCAGGCTCTGGAGGGGATCCTATGTATGATCGTGGCCGGTACGGCGCTGTTTGTGCTGATTATTCTGGTAGCGCTGATCTGGTATGGAAAAGAACTGTGTGCAAATGGTAATTGGGGATATCTTGTTATGAATACAGCAGCTTTGTTTTTTGTAGCTGTTTCTATTGCCTATTTCTCAGGAAGTCTTGTAACGAATAAGGATGCACTGACAGGAACCATGAACATTATTTCTCTGGGAATGTGTTTCCTCTGCGGAGTATTTGTTCCTCTGGACTATATTTCCACAGGAGTAAAAAACGTCAGTCAGTTTCTTCCTGTATACTGGTATGAAACTGCAAATGAAATTCTGGGAGAGTTTACTGTGCTGACCGGCAGCGCAAAAACACAGATATACCAGGCGGTTGGTATTCAGCTTGTGTTCGGAGTGGTGTTTGTGTGCCTGACCCTGGTTGTGGAAAAATACAGAAGTACAGGGAAGTAAGGTGATTTAGTCACAGGAAGATCTGATTAAAGCTAATATAAAATCGCTTGAAAAAGCTTACCTAGATGCTATAATAGAAACAGGTAAATATTTGAAAAGGATGGTACTCCTGTGAAGAAGAGTGAGAGATGCCTTGCTATTCTGGAAATACTACAGAGACAGCATAAAGTAACAGTTACTGATTTAGCGCAGCGATTTGGAATATCAGAAATGACAATAAGGAGAGACTTGAATTTTCTGGCTCGTCAATATAACATCTCCAGAACTCATGGAGGTGCTGAATTGGGTAATCAGCCTGTAGTAAGAATGATTTCATTTGATGAAGCCAGAATTGCTCATAAAGAAACAAAAGAAAAAATTGCAGCTATGGCGGCAACAATGATACGAAGTGGTCAGAGGATATTTGTAGATGCAGGCTCAACTACCAGAATCATTCTTAATTATTTGAATGAGGAAACGAAGGCCGTGGTAGTTGTAAATCATCTTAAAGTTGCGGAACAGGCGTTGCAGTTCGAAAATCTGTCGGTCATTATGTTGGGAGGCGATATGATTCGAATTACAAATTGCAGCTCAGGTCCGGTGGCAGAAGAACAGTTAAAAAATTATCAGCTGGATATTGCTTTTATCGGAGCAGCAGCTATTGGTACAGATGGAAAGTTATATGACGGATATTCGCCGGAAGCACGGCTAAAGAGTTCCCTTTTTTCAGTTGCCAAAAAGGTTTATGTACTTGCTGATTCTTCTAAGATTAATACATATGATTTGAATGAATTTGGAAGTCTGTCTCAAATAGATGGATTAATAACAGACGCAGGGATAGATGAAGAAGGAATGATTTTAATGAAGCGTCATCGCGTAAATGTGATGATTGCAGAATAACAGAATAAATGTAAGGCTCTGAGGTCTGGTACAGAAATATGTTCTGTATCAGACTTTTTTTGTTCAAACAAACAATTTATTCCATAAATTTCCATGAATTAAAAACGAACATTTTGCGAACTAAAAACGAACATTATGTGCCTGGGGAAAGTGTGAAAAACTATGAAAAATGAGAGGGAAACAGGGAAAAATAACTTAAATACAAACAATATAATAGAGAAAATCAAACACTTAAAAGATGAAATGCACAAAATATAATAAGTATAATTGGTAATTAATCACATTGAATTAAAAAAAATGTTATGATAATATGTCCATATAAACAAAAAGGAAACGGCCAATTCCAAAAACAAACAAAATTATAAGACAAAGGGAGGTTTTCAGATATGAAGAAAAAGTTTATGGCAGTGCTTCTTACAGGAGCAATGGCAGTATCTATGGTGTCAGGTATTACAGTAAAAGCTGATGAAAAAGAGAGTTATACAATTGGATTTTCACCGTATACATTGACAAATGAATATTTTACAGCTGTTCTTGATGGAGTACAAAAAGCCTGTGATGAGACAGGAAATGAGTTGATTTATTTTGATCCTCAGAATGATCCAACACAGCAGGCTTCTCAGATTGACGATATGATTGCCAGTGGAATTGATGCATTGATTTATATTCCCTACGATTCAGCAGGAGCGCAGACTGTACTTCAGACATGTAAGGATGCAGGAGTAAAGGTTATTAATATTGATAATGTTATTACAGAAGATGATTATGAGCTGGTAGATGGAATCATTGCTTCAGATAATACCCAGCTTGGCTATTTGTCAGGTCAGTGGGTAGCAGAAAATCATCCGGATGGAGCAAATGTACTGGTTGTTCATTTGCAGACTGCAGAATCCTGTATTATTAATGTAGATGGCTTCTGGAAAGGAATAAAGGATAATACAGAAAATGCTGAGGCATTTAAAGAAGTACAGGTAGTAGAAGGAGAAGGTTCAACAGAAACTTCGTTTAATGTAGTGTCAGATGCACTTCAGGCTCATGATGATATTGATGTTATTTATTGCATTAATGACACTTCTGCACTGGGAGCAGTACAGGCGGTAGAAGATGCCGGAAAAACAGGTCAAATTGATATTCTTGGAAAAGATGGAGCGCCTATTGGAAAGCATGCAGTCAAAGATGGAACTATGGTTCAGACATCTGCACAAAGACCTACCTATATGGGATATCTTGGAGTAAAAGAAGCAATAGATCTTCTGGAAGGGAAAGAAATTGAATTTAATACAGCGATTGAGTCCTACAGCATTACTGCAGACAACATTGATGATTATGACCTGGACGCATGGGATTCTCTGGAAGAGTAATTGATATGGAAACATTCGGCTAAATACAGCTGGATTAAAGCAGGGCGTTGCGGGTGTATTGCAACGCCCAATTTTTAAAGAATTTATGAGAGGAAGCATAAATATGAGCGAAACAAAGTTGTTGGAAATGAATGATATAACCAAAGCATTTTCATCCAATATTGTGTTGAACGGTGTGAAGCTTTCTGTAAATGAAGGAGAGGTCGTTGCTATCCTCGGTGAAAACGGTGCAGGAAAATCAACTCTGATTAAAATTTTGGGTGGAATTTATAAAGCTGATTCGGGAGAAATCCGTATACATGGAGAGGTAAAGAATATATCTTCTGCTGCAGTAGCCGGTGCAAATGGGATCAGAATCATTCATCAGGAAATTGTTCTTGTTCCGGATAGAACTATTGCTGCCAATGTATTTTTGGGGAGAGAACCAAGAAATAAGTTTGGATTGGTAGATGTACCTGAGATGGAAAGACAGACACAAAAACTGATTGATGATCTTAACCTGAACCTCAGGGCAGATCAGTTAGTCAGAAGCCTGACAATGGGAATGCAGCAATTGGTTGAAATCATAAAAGCAATCTCAGCAGAAGCTAAAATTGTAGTAATGGATGAGCCAACATCTTCCTTATCACAGGGAGAGGTGGAGATTTTGTTTGGAATTATTCAGCTGCTTCAGAAAAAAAACATAGGCATCATTTATATTTCTCACAGACTAGAAGAATTATTTGCAATTACAGACAGAATAGTAGTGCTTCGTGACGGGAAAATGGTGGGAGATATTAAAACAAAAGAAGCAGAGAAAGATAATTTGATTAATCTGATGGTAGGAAGAGAACTGGATAGTTTTTATACAAAAAACAAGCATCACATTGGGGAAATAGCATTATCGGTAAAAAATCTTTCTCATGAAAAATATTTCAGTAATGCGAGTTTTACAGCACGATATGGAGAAATTGTAGGCTTTGCCGGACTGGTAGGTTCAGGACGAACAGAATTAATGAAAACAGTCTTTGGAGCTTATGCTAAAAAGAATGGAGAGATACAGTTAGATGGGAAGTCTCTTGAAATTAAAAATCCGAAAGATGCAATCAGAAATGGTATTGCTTATGTCTCAGAGGATCGACGTGGTGAAGGGCTTATCCTGAAAAATGATGTGAAATTCAATATGGGTCTTGTCTGTTTGAAGGATTTTGTAAAAGGAATTCGTGTAAAAAATAAAGAGTGGAATTCAATGGTAGAAGAGTACAGAAAAAAATTTTCTATTAAAATTACATCTTCAAAACAGCTTACAGGAAATTTAAGTGGAGGAAATCAGCAAAAAGTCGTATTAAGTAAATGGCTGGCAAATAATCCAAGAGTGATTATTCTGGATGAGCCTACAAGGGGAATTGATGTTGCAGCAAAGGCAGAGATTTATGCAATTATTGATGCGTTGGCTGCAAGTGGCGTATGTATTATTATGATTTCTTCAGAACTTCCGGAGATTATTAATATGTGCAACAGATGTTATGTGATGTGTGAGGGAAAGATTACAGGAGAGATCAGTGAAAATGAATTTTCTCAGGAAACGATGATGAAGCTGGCAACACAGAGATAATATTTATTTAACAAAAACAGTAGACAAAAAAGAAGCAGGAGGTCTGGAAATGCATACAGAGAAAAAAAGAATACCAGGCATGTATTTTTTTAAACGAAATATAGGAACAATTATTGGCTTAATTCTTTTAATCATAGTTGTTACCATATCTACGCCAAGATTTTTGACAACTTCGAATATATTAAATCTACTAAAATCTAATTCTGTAAATGCGATTATCAGCTGTGGAATGCTGATGGCAATTCTTATGGGAGAGATTGATATTTCTGTTGGATCTACAGTAGGTCTGTCAGGCATTATTGGGGCTTATATGATGACAAATATGGGGCTTCCGGTAGGACCAACAATTTGTATCTGTCTTATGGTAGGTGCCCTGGTAGGTATTGTAAATGGTATTGCAATTTCTTATTTAAAGGTACCTGCTTTTGTAGCAACTTTAGCAACACAGAGTATTGGACGTGGGCTTACGGAAATTATTTCGGGAGGAGTTACTATTCGTGTAAGAGATGATTCCTATACAGCTATTGGCAATACTTCCATAGGAGGAATTTCTGTTATTATTATTTATGCTGCAGTGATTCTGGTATTTACATGGTTTTTATTGAACCGTACACGTTTCGGATACTATATTTATGCGATTGGTGGAAATAAACTGGCAGCTCAGTATTCCGGAGTGAATGTAAAAAAATATAATATGCTTCCGTATGTTCTTATTGGTCTTTTCTGTGGCCTCAGTGGATTGATCTGGTCAGCAAGACTGGGAAGTGCAGCTGCAACTCTGGGAAGTGGATTTGAGATGGATGCTATTGCAGCTGTTGTTATTGGCGGAACAAGTATGTCAGGCGGTGTTGGTACTGTTGGAGGAACTTTTATTGGAGTTTTAATTATTGGGGTAATCACAAACGGTCTGAATCTTATGGGCATCAATTCTTTCTGGCAGGAAGTATTTAAAGGCATTATTATTCTTGTTGCTGTCGTTATTGATGTAGTAAGAAAAACAAAAACGAAAGAGTGAGAAAAATGGCTTTTGCAGGAATTGATATAGGAACCAGTGGATGTAAGCTGCTGGTATATGATTTGGAAGGACATGTGATTTTTCGATCATCCAGAAAGTATCGGGAAGAGGGAAGGGATGGATTTAGAGAACTGAATCCTGAAGTGGTTCTGGAAAATGTCAAGATTATTTTATCAGAAGCCGGAAAAAATTGTCCGGAAAATATAGAAGCTTTGGCAGTAGCCAGTCTTGGCGAATCAGTTGTATGTCTTGATGAGAATAATAATATTCTGGCCAATTCGATGCTTACCGGAGACTGTAGGGGAATCACAGAAATTCAGGAATTGATTCAGCATTTTGGAGCACAGCATATTTTTGAAATAACAGGGCTTCCGCCAAATGAATTATATGGTCTTCCGAAATATATGTGGCTGAATCAGAATACAGATGTGATAAAAAAAGCAAAAGCTATTTTATATTATGAAGATTTTATTGGATATATCCTTACAGGAAAAAGAATGGTGAGTTATTCCTCGGCGGCAAGAAGTATGGCTTTTGATATCAGAAAAAAGGAGTGGTCAGAAGAACTTCTGGGGGCAGCTGGTATTTCTTTACAACAGATGTCCGTACCTGTGGCACCGTCTACAGTTATTGGAACTGTTTTGCCGGAGATAGCTGAAAGACTGGGATTAAATCATGAGCTAAAAGTAATAGCAGGTGGGCACGATCAGACCTGTGCGGCTCTGGGGAGTGGATTGATATCTTCAGAAAACGGCGAAATTGGCATGGGTACCTGTGAATTTATGTTTACAATGCTGCCGGAAATAAAAATGACTCCTTATATGATACAAAATAATTTTACCTGTATTCCGTATGTGTTGAACAATACATATTTATCCAGTATTGAAGTAACTACCTGTGGAATACTGAAAAACTGGGCAAGAGATACTATTTTTCAGGGTATATCTATGGAGTGCAAAAAACAGGGTAAGGATTTTTGGGGAGAAATGGAGGATAAGGCAAAAAATATACATACAGACATACTGTTATTACCCCAATTTGGCTCGGCAGGAAATCCGGATCTTTCCATGGATGCAAAAGGAACAATTACAGGATTAACAATTCATACAAAACCAGAGGAAATATACAGAGCGATTCTTGAGGGAATGGCATTTCAGATGTATCTGGCGTATGAAAGAATGAATGTAATTGGTACGAAGATGAAAAAGATTGCAGCAACAGGAGGCGGATCAGTTTCAGATCTGACCCTTCAGATAAGAGCAGATGTGTTTGGAATGGAGGTATATTCTCTGGAAAGTGAAGAGGCTGGAACATTGGGGTGTATGTTGATGTCAGCAGTTGCTACAGGAGCCTATAAGTCTTTGAAAGCAGGGATAAAAAAGACAGTAAGAATAAAAAAATGTTTTAAACCAGATTCGGAGATGCATCGGTATTATAATGAAAAATTTAAAAAATATAAGGAACTATATGAGTTAATGCACAGATTTAGATAAAAATGTGGAGGTTAAAACAATGAGGCTGGTAAATGGTTTTAAATTAATGGAATTTGCAAAAAGGTATCATTATGTACTTCCCGCATTTAATACGACAAATTTAGAAATGACGTATGCTATTGCGGATGGGCTAATGAAAGCAGAGCTTCCAGGATATATTCAGATTTCTTCAAACAATTTGAGATTGTCAAATCCGGAGATTATTGCCGAAATGGCAGCAGATGCGGTCAAAAAGTCAGAGACACCTATTGGTTTGCATTTGGATCATGGGAAATCTTTTGAGGATGTAAAAGCATGTATAGATGCGGGGTTTACATCAATTATGATTGATGCATCTCACCTTCCTTTTGAAGAAAATATAAAGGAATGCAGAAAAGCAGCAGACTACTGCCATTTTTATGGAATTCCAGTAGAAGCAGAACTGGGAGCATTGAAGGGAAAAGAAGAGGATATTATAAATGAGGCAGAATGTAAAACAGATCCCGATATGGTAGCAGATTTTGTGGAACGGACAGGATGCGATACTTTAGCTGTGTCTGTGGGAAATGTTCATGGGTTATGTTTGAATCCTCAGATTGATATACCACTTCTGGAGAAAATTAATCAGGTGAGTAAGGTGCCGTTGGTTTTACATGGTGGATCTGGAATACCTAAAGAAGTTATATGGGAAGCTAAAAAATACGGACTGATAAAAATTAATTACGGCTCTGATCTTCGTAAAGAATATATTAAGACATTTGGAAGTGCATATGAAAGTAATCATAATGAACATGATGTAATACATTTAAGCCTGGAGGCAGTGGAAGAGGTAAGCAGACGGGCACGGGAGCTGGTAACAATGATTAATGAACACTAAATTTCTTCTGTAGGTGGTGTTAGTTTGAAACATACATATTTGGGAATAGACATGGGAACATCCGCGATGAAAATGGTGCTTATTGACTCGGAAAAGGCTGTTCTCAGACAGGTTTCTGAGGAATACGAAGCAGTGCATGCAGGAGACGGATGGAGTGAGATTGATCCCGTAATCTGGTATTCTGCTATGAAAAAAGGTATCCATAAAATAATGGAAGGTCAGGATACAAGTGCTTTGGCTGGAATTGGGGTTACCGGTCAGATGCATACGCTGATTGTTCTGGGAGAAGATGGGAAAGCTGTCCGTCCTGCAATGATGTGGAATGATACAAGAACAAAAATAATTCTTCCAGAGTTAAAAAATAAAATCAGAAAGTTTCCAGAAGGGGAATATTTGTCTAAAACAATTTCAACAGGAAGTCCGGCAGCAAATCTTTACTGGATGAAAAAATATGAACCGGAGAATTTGGAAAAAATAAAAAAGTTTTTGATAGGACCGGATTATTTAGTATTTTGCCTTACCGGAAATACAGTAACAGACTACTGTGAAGCATCAACCTCATGTCTTTATAGAATTGATAAAAAAGAATGGTCAGAAGAAATAAGGCAACTAATAGGATTAGAAAAAAATACATATCCGGAAATAAAAGGAAGCGCCCGAAAAGCAGGGAAAATTTTACCTGAAATAGCTGAGGAATTCCAGTTCAGTTCAGATGTGGAGGTGATTGTAGGGACAGGAGATAATCCTGCAACAGCTATTTCTACAGGATGTCTGGGTCTTGGATATCCTGTTATTTCCCTGGGGACATCCGGGATATTTATGATGCCAATAGAGAAGCCTGAGAGCCAGACAAGAGGGAAAAAGATATTGTTTTCTTTTGATGATAAAAAATATTCTTTTCTGGTTCAGGGAGCAGTTCAATGTAATGGAAATACATTTGACTGGTGGAATCGTGATATTATGGAAATGAGGAATTTTCATAAAATGACAACAGAACTGGATGTTAGTAAAATGGCAGAAAATGAATTAATGTTTTATCCTCATTTAAACGGTGAAAAAACAATTTATGCAGATACAGAACTGAGAGGAGCATTTACAGGAATCAATCTTTCTACTACCCAGGAAGACCTGTTTTATGCAGTTATAGAAGGTCTGTGTATGGGATTTCGAGAACTGGCAGAAAAAATGAAATTGCCTATCAGGGAATATGGAAGTGTAAAAGTAGTAGGTGGAGGAGCGAAAAGCCCGGTATGGCTTCAAACAATGGCAAATGTTCTTAACGTTTCAGTTGAAAAAATGGAAGGAATGATAGGACCTGCTTTTGGAATTGCTTTGTTAGCATCTTATAAAAATGAGAATTTTTCATCACTACAAAGAATAACAGAAGGCAATGTAATAACAGAATGTTGTTATCAACCGGACAGGAAAGCTGCAAGTTTTTGTGAAAAAAAATATGAGAAATATCTGAGGATGCGAAAAGGCCTGAAATATATTGAAAATGGAAGTAAGGTGATTTAGTCACAGACTGGCCGAGAATCTTCGTGTATGATACATACATAAACAGGAGGAAAAAGGTACAGAAATAAATCTGATACAGAAGTGTGATGTAAAAGCAGAGCATGAAAATAAATCCTGTAAAAATGGAAATAATAATTATACGCGATGTCCGGGATAAAAGATTTTAGAGAACATGAAGAACCGGGCAGGAGGAGGATCATATGTCAGTTTTAAATATTACAAAAAATAATTTTCAGGAAGAAGTAATGAACAGTAATAAACCGGTTCTGCTGGATTTTTGGGCAGGATGGTGCGGACCCTGCAGGATGCTCTCCCCGGTAGTGGATGAAATTGCAGAAGAAAATGACAGTATCAAGGTGTGCAAGGTAAATGTGGACGAGCAGCAGGAGCTGGCATCAGAATTTCAGGTAATGACAATCCCAACGCTGGTGGTCATCAAGAACGGTCAGATCCAGAATCGCTCTATGGGTGTGAAGCCAAAAGAAGAGATCCTGGACATGGTTCAGTAAAATTAAATAAAAAGTAAAAACAGGGAATTCCTTCAGGGTGGACAGGCCGGAAAAGGAGTCCCTGTTTTTGTATTGAACATGTTCATTCTGAAAGTTCTTCCAGTCCTTTTTTGTCCGTGATCTCGATGGTTCCACGGGATAGTCTGACCAGATTTTCGCTCTGAAAATAGCGGAGCATCCGTGTGACTACCTCCCGGGCAGTTCCCAGATGATTGGCTATTTTTTCGTGAGTGATCTTTAATATATCAGTGTTTTCCAGAAGAGTTTCTTCCACAAGAAAGGCGGCCAGTCTTTTGTCAAAGCTTTTCCACATGATCTGTTCGATCAGCCACATTACCTCGGAAAAGTGACTTGCCATGATCTGATTGGAGAAGTTTGCCATTGGAGCAGATTCTTCCATCAGGGATTTGTATATATGGGGTGGAAGAACCAGTATTTCACTGTCTTTTTCGGCTTCAATGATAACCTCAAACTGGATGTTCTGCATCACGCAGGATGCGGAAAAAATACATACGTCCCGCTCAAAAAGACGATAAAGAGTGATCTCTCTTCCCTCATCAGATACGATATATGACCGAAGCTGTCCGGAAAGGATCAGAAGCATTCCAAGACAGCTTACAGAGCCGTTGTGAAGGACGGTCCCTTTAGAGACAGACCGCTGAAAAGATGCCTGGGAAATTGTTTTCTGCTGGGCAGGTGTCAGTTTATCCCATATGGGAAAATGTGTGGAGAAATCCATATTTTATGCCTCCTTTTACGGGCAGCCGGTGTGAACGATACTGCCGGCAACAAAGATTTTAAGGTTTTTCTGTTAAATGTAAAATTTGTTGTGAGAAGTACTCCGGAACAAGCCCCGGTTTCTTACAGTGAACGGTGTAAACAGTAATTTAAGTATATAGAACGGTTTGGAATCTGTCAAATATCTGGAAAAGTCAGGAGGCATGTGATAAAATTTAAGTAATGTATTTTTCAATTATAAATGAACAGGTTAAAAAGAGTACGAATTTTTTATTTATTTTTTGGCATATACAAAATATGACAAGGAATCTACACAGGTCCGGAAGTATGGCATGATGCCGACAGGCAGGAATTTATGATAAAGCAGCAGGCGGTTTACAGGAAGGAGATTTTTATGGAAAGACATGGATTTGCAATGAAAATAAAAAAAGGGCAGATGAACGCATACAGGAAAAAGCTTGGCGAAATCTGGTCGGAGCTGACCGGATTTCTGGACAGAAATGAGATTAGTAATTTCAGTATCTGGAATGCGGAGGATCTGATTTTTGGATATTATGAAAACCGGGATAACAGATGCAAAGGAGAAGAGGAAAAGGCAGAAATTGCGGTTCTTACAGAAAAAATCCAGGATACGTTTGACTGGATTTCCACTCCGGGTCAGGATATGCGGCTGATGTATCATAATTTTGGTATTGTGAGAAAAAACAAAGAACTGATCCGCCACAGAGTTTTTATGACCAGACTGAAAGACGGATGCGAAGAAGAGTACAAGGCCCGCCATGACAGGCTGGTCGCAGAGCGGGGAGAAACTGCAGATCCCGGTCCGGACAGTAATTTCAGTATCTGGAGCGCCGGAGGATATATTTTCGGCTATGATGAAATTGACACTACCATGGAAACAGAGGAAACGATTGCTTCAAGAGAAGCAACGGTTTCCTGGGAAATGCGTCAGCTTGAGATCATGGACTGGATCACAAATGATGTGGACTGGATGACAGGAGAAGTCCATGCAGATGTAAAGCGTCTGGCATGGCATAACTGAACGGAGCGGTGTGGCTTATGGTTCAGCCTGCGGCAGAAAATTACTGAGGCAGGATAAGACAGCAGTGGAAGGTTTGGAGCACATATGAAAGAAAGTAAGTATGTAACTATATATAAAGAATGGAAGGAAAAAATCGAAAGCGGTCAGATTGCAGAAGGAGAACGGCTGCCTACAGAAAGCAGTCTGATGGAAAGCTATCAGGTTTCCCGGGATACTGTCCGCAAGTCCCTGAATCTTCTGGAGCAGAACGGATATATTCAGAGAGGAAGAGGACGGGCGTCGCTGGTAATGCCAAAGCAGAGGTATACGTTTCCGCTTTCTGAAATTGCAAGCTTTCAGGAGGTAAATAAGCTGTCAAATGCCCATGCGGAGACAGAGGTGGTAAATCTTGATATTTTGCAGGATTCCCACAAAATTAAAAAAATTTTTCAGCAGAGTGTAAACGGAGAGGTTTATGAACTGATCCGGGTAAGGCGCATGAAAGATGAGGCAGTTATTCTTGATAAGGACTATTTTGTAAGGGATGTTGTTCCCCGTCTTCCCCTGAATGAATGTAAGGTGTCCGTCTACCGTTATCTGGAGGAAGAGCTTGGGCTTCAGATCAGCTATGCGGTAAAGGAAATTACGGTGCAGAAGGCAAATGCAGAGGATTATGAACTGCTGGACATGGGGGATTATAACATGGTCGTGGTGGTAAAAAGCCACACATATCTGGAAAATAATACGCTGTTTCAGTGTACAGAATCCCGTCACAGGCCGGATAAATTCCGATTTGTAGATCTGGCAAAGAGAAAACTGTAGGAGAATTCAGCCGCAGTTCCAGATTCCTGCCGGCAGAGTTTTTGAGAATTATATATAGTTTATGGAAATAACAACTGTCCTGTTTTAAAACCGGGGCAGTTTTATTTTTTACTGATCAGGAAAGCACTATATTCTGTACGGATCTTCCTGAAAAAGGCTACGTGAGGATGCGGTCGGATATATGCGGAACAGGACTTCCCATAGCAGCCTATATCCGGCAGATACATTTTTTGAACCGGAAAATCCAGGATAAATAAGAAAGTCATTTCCTGTAATTCAGGAGAGTTTATTGGACAAAGTACACAAAAACAAAGTCAAAATTTTATTCAAAAATACAACACAAAAGTATTTGACATAAATGAACGTATAAATTAATATATAAATATAAGTTGTACGTATAAATATAATAAAGAAAAAAGATATACGTATAAGGAGGATGGAAAGATGGCAGGATTTGCAAATGATGCAAAAAAGATGCTGGAGCTTTTGGGCGGCAAAGAAAACATTGTGTCATTTACTCATTGTGCAACAAGAATGAGATTCGTACTTAAAGATCAGAAACAGGCAGATGTGAAGGCGATTGAGGAGCTTTCCTGTGTAAAAGGAAGCTTTACTCAGGGCGGACAGTTTCAGATCATTATCGGCAACAAGGTTTCTACTTTTTATGATGATTTTGTAGAGGCAAGCGGAATTGAAGGCGTAAGTAAGGCAGAAGTAAAAACAGAGGCAAAAGGTAATCTGAATCTTCTTCAGCGCCTTCTGGCAAACCTGGCAGAGATTTTTGCGCCGATCATTCCGGCAATTATCGTAGGTGGTCTGATCCTTGGATTCCGTAACATTATCGGCGATATTGCGCTTCTGGAAAACGGAACAAAAACAATCACAGCAGTGTATCCGTTCTGGAATGGTGTGTATAATTTCCTCTGGCTGATCGGTGAGGCAATTTTTACCTTCCTTCCGGTAATCATCACTTATTCTGTGTGCAAAAAAATGAATTCTGATCCGGTTCTCGGAATTGTCCTTGGAATTACTCTGGTTTCTCCGCAGCTGATGTCAGCCAGTGACTATGTGCAGGCAGTGGCTACAGGCGGGGACATCAAAACATGGGATTTTGGCGCTTTCCATATCAATATGGTAGGATACCAGTCACAGGTAATTCCGGCAATCCTTGTTGGAATTCTGTTTTCTGTGCTTTACAAATTCCTGAAAAAGCATGTGCCGGAAATGATCTCCATGATCGTAGTACCGTTCTTTTCACTGGTGCCGGCAGTTCTTCTGGCCCATACAGTGATCGGACCTTTCGGACGTGTGATCGGCGACGGACTGGCAAAGATCATTCAGGTAGGCTTTGATTCTTCCTTCAGCTGGATCGTCAGTGGTATTTACGGCCTTCTGTATCCACTTATGGTTATTACAGGACTTCATCATGCAATGCTTCCTATCGACCTTCAGGCAGCGGAAACTGTAGGCGGAATCTATACCTTCCCGGTAGTTGCTCTCAATAATATTGCCCAGGCTTCCGCAGTAGTGGCTTTTGTAATCATCAACAGAAGAAATGCAAAGGCAAAAGAGGTTGGTGTTCCGGCGTTTATTTCCGGATATCTGGGAGTTACAGAGCCGGCAATGTTCGGTATTAACCTGAAATATCTGTATCCGTTTGTGGGAGCCATGCTTGCAACAGGAGTTACAGGAATGATTTCCAGACTGATCGGAGTAATTGCAAACAGTGTAGGTGTCGGCGGACTTCCTGCATTCCTTTCCATGAAAGCTCAGTATATGCTTCCATATATTGGAGTTATGGCGCTTTGTATTGTATTATCAATTCTGTTTACCCTGCTTTTATCAAAAACACCGCTGAACAGTGAAAACAGAAAGAAAAACTAAAGGAGAAAAACTATGGTGGAATTAGGCGGAAAAGTAGTATATCAGATTTATCCCAAGTCTTTTCAGGATACAGACGGAGACGGTTTCGGAGATCTGAGAGGCGTAATTGAGCATCTGGATTATCTGGCAGAGCTGGGTGTGGACTATCTGTGGATCACTCCGTTTCTTACCTCTCCTCAGTATGACAACGGATACGATATCGCGGATTACAGAAATATTGACCCCAGATACGGAACTATGGAGGACTTTGACGAGCTGGTACGGGAGGCTGCCAAGCGCGGCATGTACCTGATGATGGATATGGTTCTGAACCATACATCCACAAAGCATGAGTGGTTTCAGAAGGCTCTGAAGGGTGATCCGAAATACAGAAACTATTATATCTTCAAAAAAGGAAAAAATGGCCTTCCGCCTACAAACTGGGTGTCAAAATTCGGTGGAAACGCATGGAGCTACCTTCCGGAAACAGATGAGTATTACCTTCATCTGTTCCATGTAACCCAGGCAGATCTGAACTGGGAAAACCCGGAGGTGCGTCAGGATATTTATGATACTGTAAACTTCTGGCTGGAAAAGGGGGTAAAGGGACTGCGCTTCGACGTGATCAATCTGATCTCCAAACCGGACGTTTATGAGGATGATCTGGAAGGGGACGGACACCGTTTCTATACAGACGGACCAAAAATCCACCAGTATCTTCAGGAGCTGAACGAGAATACCTTTGGAAAATATGACGATGTGGTAACTGTAGGCGAAATGTCTTCTACCACACTGGAAAACAGCATCCGCTATTCCAACCCGGAATCTAACGAGCTGTCCATGATCTTCAGCTTCCATCACCTGAAAGTGGATTATCCTTCCGGAAATAAATGGGAGATCGAGCCTTTCCGCTTCCATGATCTGAAAAAGCATCTGTTTACCTGGCAGGAAGAAATGGAAAAGGGCGGCGGCTGGAATGCTCTGTTCTGGTGCAACCATGATCAGCCGAGAATTGTTTCCAGAATCGGAAATGAAAAGGAATACCGTGTAAAATCTGCAAAATGTCTTGTCACAGCCATTCACGGCCTGAAGGGAACACCTTATATTTATCAGGGAGAGGAGATCGGTATGACAAATGCCGGCTATACCTCTATTGACGAGTATATGGATATTGAAAGCCTGAACTATTATAATATCCTGAAGCTTCAGGGTAAGAGCGAGGAGGAAGTGATCCGTATTCTGGGCGCCAAGTCCAGAGACAACTCCCGTACTCCAATGCAGTGGGATGCTTCTGAGAACGCAGGCTTCACTAAGGGTACTCCGTGGCTGAAAGTGTGTGATCGCTACAAAGAGATCAACACAGAGAGCAGACATGAGCCGGATTCTGTTTTCCAGTATTATAAAGAGCTTGTGAAGTTAAGAAAAGAGCTTCCTGTGATCCAGAAAGGCTCTGTGACACCTCTTCTTCGCGAGGATAAAGAAATCCTTGCATACAAACGTGAGTATCAGGGAAAAGAGCTTTATGTGTTCTGTAATTTCTTTGACGGTGAAGTAGAGGTGCCGTATTCCATTCCGGAGGACTGCAGGAGTATCCTCTCTAATTACGGAGAAGAGATCAGTCCGAAGGAGCTTGTTTTAAGACCTTATGAGGCAGTGATGTTCCTGCGCTGAAAGAGAGAAAATTATGAAGTTTAAGGCACTTACCACCTGTTTTGCCGGAGGGGGCACAGGTCATTATACTCAGCAGGGACGTCTGGTTCCGGATGAAAAAAATACAGAAAACCAGGTGCTTAATCTGCATCCGGAGATTTCCCGGGAAGCATTTGAGGGATTCGGGGGCGCAGTGACAGATGCAGCGGCATATGTGTATTCTCTGATGAATGAGGAACAGAAAAAAGAAGTCCTTTCTACATATTTCAGTAAAGAGGGACTTGGCTACCGGCTTCTGCGTGTTCCTGTTGACAGCTGTGATTTTTCTCTGGAAACCTATGATTCGCTTGTGGAAAAAGAACCCGTAAAGGTGGCGGCCCAGAGAGCGGGAAAATATATTTTTCCAATGCTTAAAGATATTTTTGCAGTCTGTGAGGAGCCGCCGGAGATCATGGTTTCTCCCTGGTCTCCGCCGGAATATATGAAAACAAACGGACAGCGCCAGTGGGGCGGACATCTGAAAAAGGAATATTATCCGGACTGGGCTGAATATATCTGCCAGTATATCCTTGCCCTGCAGGCAGAGGGCTTTCCGGTAAAACGAATGTCCATTCAGAACGAGGCAAACGCAGTACAGAAATGGGATTCCTGCCTGTACAGTGCAGAGGAGGAGAGAGAGTTTCTGAAAACAGCTCTTTATCCTGCGCTGAAAAAACATGGGCTGGATAAAATTGAAATCTATATCTGGGATCATAATAAGGAACGGCTTTATGAACGGGCGGTGGAAACCATTGACAGTGAAACAGAAAAAATGATCACCGGAATGGCCTTTCACTGGTACAGCGGAGATCATTTTGAGGAAATGGAGCTGGTGCGGAAACGATTTCCCGGACTGAAGCTGATCCTTTCCGAAAGCTGCCTGGAATACTGCAAATTCCGGTCAGATGATGTGACAGAGGGCGTTTTTTCTCTTCTTCATGAGCTGATCGGGGACCTCAATCATGGAATGAGTATGTTTCATGACTGGAATCTCTGTCTGGATGAAGAGGGCGGTCCTAATTATGTTGGAAATTACTGTCATGCTCCCTGTCTTTTCCATAAAGGAAAGAAACGGCTGCTCCCCCAGCCGACCCTTGACTGTTTTTATCACATCTCCCATTATCTGCGTCCCGGAAGCGTGCGGATCGCCCATTCTGTATACACAGATAAGATAGAGTCTGTTGCCTATAAAAATACAGACGGAAGCATCATTCTGGTTATTCTGAACCGGACAGAAAAACAGCTTCCTGTAAATCTGAGGCTTCATGGACAGACTGGGACTTTAAATGTTCTTCCCCAGTCCGTCACTACCTGCACAATAGAATACGAATGATAAAAATTTTCGGAATAATACAGAAATGATCTGCAGATAAAATAAGGCACTGCCCACGGATAAAAACGTTTGCTGTGCCTTATTTGGATGATCTGTTTTTTCTTTCCTTATATCGTGAGGACTGGTCATTGCATTTTCCGCAACAACCGCTTACTTATCCGGCTTACCGGATATAATTCTGAATATATTCCTGAGTAGTGTTGTCAATCAGGTGATAGATAAGCTCTGCCATGGCTTCCGGAGATTCATGCTCTGTTCTGGACAGCCATGTTTTGATCATTCCGATACAGCCGCTGAGACAAAAGGCATAGGCATAGCGTATCTCGCTGTCAGTAGCCGGAAAGCTGCTCTGTTTCAGGAATCTGTTGGCGATCAGTGTCTCAATCCGCTCCACAAAATCCATGTCTCCGTTAGGTCCCAGAAGCGCCAGGGAAAGGTCCCGGTTGCTGTCCATAATGGAGAAAAAACGGGCAAGAAAGGGAATGATCTTTTCCCTTTCTGTGCAGTCGTCGGGACAGCCTTCCATAGCTTCCCGGATGTCTGCCATAGCTTCCTCTTCAATTTTTTCAAGCATCTGGTAGATGTCTGTATAATGCAGGTAAAAGGTGGAGCGGTTAATATCCACCTCGTCTACCAGTTCCTTTACAGTGATTTCTTTGATACTTTTTTTCTGCATCAGGCGGGCAAGTCCCTGCCTGAGCTGCATCTTTGTTTTTCTGACTCTTCGGTCAACTTTTTTAGCCATGAAAAAACCTCCAATCTTTTTGCAAAAAAAGGCATTGTTTTGGTAGAAATGTCGAATTTTATGTTTAGTAGACAAAATACAAAAAAATGTCTATTAATAAATATTAAGCTCTTTTTTTGTCGCTTGTATTTTTTTTCAGTTTTAGTATAATACGTTTTGTAAAGAAAAGCAACACATTGTTTATTAATAGAAATAAAAATGGTTAATAGAATTTAAGCTATTACTAGAACAATGATTGATTAACAGAATATAATGTAATCAACAGAATCAGGCAGATTCTGTACGGCAGAAAGTGTCTGATCTGTTTAAATAAAGTAATTTCTATATAAAAATATATCATGAAAGAAAGGGAACAGCTATGATCAAAAATGAGTGGAAAAATCTGCTGAAGAACAAAATGCTGGTAGTGGTTGTTGCGGCAATTATCATAATCCCGGTTATTTATGCGGGATTGTTCCTGAAATCCATGTGGGATCCATATGGAAGTCTGGATCATCTTCCGGTAGCTGTGGTAAACAATGACAAATCAGTAGAATACGAGGGAAAAACTCTGAGTGTGGGCAGTGATATGGAAGATGCCCTGAGGGATAACGATTCCCTTGATTTTCATTTTGTGGACAGTAAAGATGCAGAGCAGGGCCTGAGAAATGGTACATATTATATGGTAATTACCATTCCGGAAGATTTTTCTGAGAATGCTTCTACTCTGATGGATGAGAAGCCAAAGAAAATGGAACTGGAATATGAAACAAATCCGGGAACCAATTACATTGCTTCCAAAATGAGCGAGAGTGCTGTTGTAAAAATCCGTGACGAGGTAGCTTCTCAGGTAACAGAAACCTATACGCAGACAGTTTTTGACCAGATTACAGAGGTTGGAGACGGTATGCAGGAGGCTGCCGATGGTTCAAAGGAACTGAAGGACGGACTTGGAGATGCTTCTGACGGAAATAAAACCATTACAGACAATCTGAAAAAGCTGGCGGACAGCACGCTTACCTTTAAGGATGGAGCAAATACTCTGACAGAAGGTCTGAAAGAATATACGGACGGTGTGGCGCAGGTAGATGACGGAGCTACACAGCTGAATGATGGAGTGGGAACTCTGACAGCAAAGGTTCCTGAGCTTACAGCCGGTGTAAATAAGCTGAATCAGGGCGTTAAGGATTATACAGACGGCGTTGCAAAGCTTGACGCAAATTCTGCACAGCTGACAGCCGGAACAGCAGATCTTCAGGAAGGAGCAGGGACTCTGAAAAAAGGTCTTGATACCCTGAAGGATGGAACTACACAGTATGTAAGCGGAGCAAATACTCTTGCAGACGGAGTGACACAGTATGTTGCCGGAGCAGATCAGCTTGCAGCCGGAGCAAAACAGCTTTCACCACTGGAGGGAATCGGTCAGGTATCTTCAGGTATTTCACAGCTGAACAGTTCTGTTTCCAAAGGAGAGGGATCTCTGAAATCAGGAACTCAGCAGCTGGAATCCGGTTTAGGGGAACTGTACGGACAGCTGAAAGAGCTGGGCGGCAGCCTGACAGCAGAAAATATCAAAAAGCTGACAGCCGGTTTAAATGAAGCGAAAAACGGAATGGAAAGCGCAGGAAAGGGAATGACCGCCGCCTCTTCCGGAATGACGCAGGCTGCAGAGGGAATGACAAATGCAGCAGGTGTGATCACACAGGCCGGACAGGGTATTTCTACAGTGGCAGCACAGGTACAGAACGCATCAAAACCTGTGGCAGACGCAGTAAATGGAGTGACAGGAATTGTAAACCAGTGTGCTCAGGATGCAAATGGAAAGCTGGATGCGGCAAGAGCCCAGGTAGATGCGGCTAATGCCCAGATCGCTTCTGCAAACGGACAGATCGAGGCGGCAAACCAGCAGATATCAGGCATGCAGGCATCTATGGCAGGCGCCCAGGCAGCCATTCAGGGAATCCAGGGTTCAGCCGACGAAAACGGAATGGTTTCCGCAGCAAGCCTGAATGCTGTGATCGGAATGCTTGGCAATTCTGCTTCCGGTGTATCCGGAGTAGATGCAGTACAGAACAATGTGGAAAACATGGATGCTTCTGCCTATACTGCACAGGCTCAGCAGATTGCAGATGCAGCTGCTGGACAGCTGGCAGGTGTACAGGAAACACTGAACGGAACTGCGGGACAGTTGAATGCAGCTGCGGAAGGGCTGAAAAAAGGAGCAGAAACTCTTGGCGCAAAATCAGGAGAAATGAAAGCCGGAGCAGATCAGATGGCAGCAGGGGCTGAGAAAATGGGAGCCGGAGCAGAGAATATTCCGTCCATTCCATCAGATCCTATTAATCAGGTGACCGGCGCGGTAGGCCAGCTTTATGCAGGATCTCAGAAAGTAAATCAGGGTGTTGGAGCAGTTGCTTCAGCTCTGGGTACACTGGAAGAGGGAACAAAGGATTTCCCGAAAGCAGCTGCCGGTGTAAAAGCTCTGAATGAGGGATTTGCACAGCTGACAGCCAATGACAAAGCTCTGACAACAGGAGCAAAAACGCTGAAGGCTGCAGGCAGTACGGTAACAGGAGGAATCAGTCAGCTGACAGCCGGAGGAAAAGATCTTGCAGCCGGAGTAGGCACGTTAAGTGAGGGAATCAAAACCTATACAGCCGGAGTCAGAACACTGGCAGGAAATAATGACGCTCTTACCTCAGGAACTCAGCAGCTTGCGTCAGGAGCCGGAACTCTTGCAGCCGGAGCAGCGCAGCTTGCAGATGGAACAAAAACTCTGAAAGCCGGAACCAGCAAACTGGTTTCAAATAACAGTAAACTGAACAGTGGAGCAACCCAGCTTGCAGATGGTGCAGGACAGATCCAGGACGGCTCTTCACAGCTTTATGACGGCTCAAAAGAGCTGGGCGATGGAATCAAAAAATTAAACGATGGTTCAGAAACCCTGCAGACAAGTCTCAGCGACGGAGCAAAGCAGGTAAAGGAAACAAAAGCAAACGATGATATGATAAGTATGTTTGCCGCACCGGTCAAAGAGGAAGAAATACAGATGACAACAGTGGAGAATAACGGTCATGCCATGGCTCCTTACATGATGTCTGTAGGTCTCTGGGTCGGCTGTCTTGCCTTCTGTCTGATGTACCCTCTCACTGAGTACAAAGGAAAATTAAAATCAGGATTTGCATGGTGGGCAAGTAAGGCGTCTGTTCTTTATCCGGTGGCAGTCCTTCAGGGAATTCTTCTGATCGTCCTGCTTCACCTGATAGACGGATTTACTCCGGCAGAAATGATGAAGACAGTTCTCTTCTCCTGTCTGGCATCTGTGGCATTTACTTCTATTATGTATTTCTTTAACATTACTTTCGGTAAGGTGGGAAGCTTCCTGATGCTGATCTTTATGGTAGTTCAGCTTGCAGGTTCGGCAGGAACTTATCCGGTAGAGATTTCACCTTCCTTTGTGGCAAAGATTCATAATTATCTGCCTTTTACCTACACGGTAAACGCATTCCGAAGCACCATTGCAGGGGGCGAAAGTATAGGAACGGCAGTTGTTGTACTGATTGTGCTGGCAGTTATATTTACAGCGCTGACAATCTTACAGTTTAACCATATGGCACACGCCAGAAAACGCGGAAAGACAGTTCTTTATGACTGGCTGGAAGCTCATGGAGTAGCATAAAAACGAAAAACGCTGCAGCTCAGGATCTACAGAGGATTCCGGGCTGCAGCATTTTTGGCAGTAATTATGTATTATTTTTCAACGATCTCAAGGATTTCCATTGGACAGGCTTTTACACAGATACCGCAGGCTGTACATTTGGATGCAGTTGGTTTGTCCTCAGCTTTTACCATCAGGCCGAACGGACAGGCTTCCACACACTTTCCGCAGCCGGTACACAGTTTTTTATTTACCATGTATACGCCTTTTGCGTTCTGGGTGATCGCGCCTGCTTCGCAGACCTCTGCACATTTTCCGCACTGAGGACATGCCATTGGCTTTGGCTCTCCCTTGCGTTCTACGATCTGAATGCAGGATTTGAATACATTAGATTCCTTGTAATAAGCATTTGAACAGGCCTCTACACATTCCAGACATGCCATACAGGTGGCGCCTTTTTTTACTGTCAGTTTTTTCATTACCTTACCTCCGCTTTTTGTTGTTTTTACCATACTCATCATCTGCTGTGTTCAGCTTGTTACATTATATCATTCTTTCCGTATATCTACAATTTGTTTTGTTCTTTTTTTCACAAACTTAAAATGCAAATTTTAATTCCACTCTCCAATTCATGATGGAATTTACTCTTGCACAAGTAGAATTTAGTCTTTCATACGAAAGAATAGGAATCCATTCCTGTGCTGGCTATTGGTATCTCAATCCACTTTGCCTGTCAAGGGCTTGCTATACAGGACAAAATATAATCACCTGAGGTGGTTTGGAATGCATTTTGGGAATTTTTTTCTGCGAATGTCTGGCGTTAGTCTGAAGAATAGGGTATGATAGTAAAAAGGATATTTAACAGATTCCTCACATTTTTCCCACAAAGTAAACACAAATTTTTTTTATACTCAGACCATCAAAAGGAAAACAGAGATATTTTCAGGAGGGAATTTATTATGGAGAATATGAACAACAACATGAATGATAATCTTAATAACATAAATGATAATAATGACCGGGACAACAAAAAGAACAAGAAAAAAATGAGCTTTAAAAAGGGAGCGGGAATTGCTCTCTGCGCTGTTCTGGTAGGAGGCCTTGCATTTGAAGGCGTCAGCGCTGTAAACGGCTGGGATTTTAGCAACATTGTACAGGCATCGGATAAGGACGAAAATAAAACCACACTTTTGAAAACAAAGAAGAAATCAGACGATAAGGATACGGAAAAGACTGAGGAAAAAACAGAGGATTCCAAAGATAAGGATGAAAAGGCAGAAGAGGATTCTGAACAGAAAGTAAAGGGAAGTCTGGACGTATCTGATATTGCGGCAGAAGCAATGAAATCCGTAGTTGCCATTAACACCAAATCTGTGCAGGAGGTTCAGACCTATATCGGAGACTTTGGTTTCGGAGGATTTACCACTCAGGAACAGGAGGTTGAGGGAAGCGGCTCCGGTATCATTGTGGGAAAAAATGACGAGTCTCTTCTGATCGCAACAAACTATCATGTAATCCAGGGTGCAGATACGGTATCTGTTACCTGTATTGACGGAGAGGTTTATGAGGCAATTGTAAACGGTTATGATGCAGATAAGGATCTTGCAGTTGTTTCGGTTGCTCTTTCTGATATTTCCAAAGATACCATGGAGCAGATCGAGGTTGCCACAGTGGGAAGCTCCGATGATCTGAGAGTAGGCGAGCAGGTAGTTGCCATCGGAAATGCTCTTGGATACGGACAGTCTGTAACAACAGGTATTGTCAGCGCCAAAAACCGTAAACTGGATGATTCCGGACAGGCAGATGAAAATTCTGACGGTGTAAACCTGATTCAGACAGATGCGGCTATTAATCCCGGAAACAGCGGCGGAGCTCTTCTGAACATGAACGGAGAGGTTGTGGGAATCAATTCTGCAAAGCTTGCTTCCACAGAGGTCGAGGGTATGGGATATGCCATTGCCATTACAGACGTATCTGATATTCTTGAGAATCTCATGAATGAGACACCGAGGGATAAGGTGGAGAAACACGGCGCCCTGTCCATTACAGGCAGCTCAGTAAGTGAAGAAGCATCTGCGGTTTATGACATTCCGGAAGGTGTTCTGGTTGCGGAAGTAATCAAGGACGGAGCTGCAGACAAGGCGGGAATCAAAGAAAAGAATATCATTACAGAGTTTGACGGCAAGAGAGTCCGCAGCATTGAAGCCCTGGTTGATATGCTTCAGTATTATGAGCCGGGTGAAGAGGTGGAAGTAACACTTCAGGTTCTTGGAAACGGAGGTTATGAGGAAAAGAAGGTAACAGTTACTCTTGATGAGGGAACCTCTGAGGAGCCGGCAGCCTCTGATACAGCAGCGCAGGAACCGTCACAGGAAGAAAGTATCCTGGATGAGTTCGGAAACAGCGCAGAGGATGAAGAAACCTATAATGAGTTTTTTGGCGACATCTGGTAAACTGCAGACACAGTTTTTCCATGATAAAAAATATATAAGCACAGAAGGGACCGGCAGGATCAGCCGGTCTTTTCTGTGCTGTATTGAAACGGCAGGGCAGGTCTGTTATACTTAAACACAGAGATTTCGGGAAAATGTGGAAAAGCAGGTTCCCGCAGATGAATATATGTGGAAAACGGTGACAGAATATGAAAAAAAGAAACGTGATCATTGACTGTGATCCAGGGGTGGACGACGCGGTTATGCTTGCTCTGGCAGCAGCTCACAGAGAAGAACTGGAGATTCTGGGAATTACAACTGTAAGCGGAAATCAGGATATAAAAAAAGTAACAGCAAATGCATTGAATCTGGCAGAATTTTACGGATTATCAGTTCCGGTGGCCCGGGGAATGGAAAAGCCTGTCATGCGAAAAACGTATTTTGCGCCGGAAACTCATGGAGAAAGCGGGATCGGGAATTGTGTTCTTTCGTGTTCCGGAAAAGCACCGGAGCCGGAAAAGGGAATATTTTTTATCCGAAGAGTTCTGGGAGAACTTCCTGAGGGAGAGCAGGCAACGATCATTGCCACAGGCCCTCTGACAAATATTGCTTTTCTTCTGAGGATTTTTCCGGAAGTAAAAGAAAAGATACAGGAGATCGTTTTTATGGGCGGTTCCCTGTCAGGAGGAAACGTTACAGATGCGGCAGAATTTAATTTTTTTGCAGACCCCGAGGCTGCGTATATGGTTTTGCACGAGGGAGTTCCTCTTGTTATGTGCGGTCTGGATGTGACAGAACAGTGTACTCTGTCAAGAAATCAGATTCTGAAGCTGTGTCAGTCAGGAAACAGAATCGCAAAGCTCTGCGGAGATATGCTGGGTTATTCTCTGGAAAACACATCAGAAAAATACAGAGGGGAAACCAGCGTACATGATGCGGTTCCTGTGATGTATCTTCTTCATCCGGAGATATTTAAGGGAAGTCAGAAAATCCTGACCGTAGACTGTTCTGAGGGAAGCGCCCGGGGTGCGGTACTGGGGGGCTTCCGCTGGTGGCAGCATGAGGAAGAGGATGCAAATGTTTTTGTGCTGACTGAGGCGGACAAAGACAGATTCCGGGAGATCCTGATCACTTCTCTGTATGAGCTGGGACAGCGCTGAAGCATTACATTCCGCAAATAAAATAAAGGAAGCAAATAAATGAATTATATAATTTTTGATCTGGAGTGGAACCAGAGTCCGGAGGGAAAAAGCGGATCAGATGAGCGGATGCCCTTTGAGATCATAGAGATCGGGGCAGTGCGGCTCAATGAAAAAAGAGAAAAAACCGGAGAGTTTCAGACTCTGATCAAACCGGAGGTGTATAAGTGGATCCATGATAGTATCCGCAGCGTAGTCCATGTGGATTACAAAGACCTTATGAGTGGCGCAACTTTTCCTCAGGCGATCCGGGATTTTCTGGACTGGTGCGGAGAGGACTTTGTGTTCTGCACCTGGGGAATGCAGGATCTGACTGAGCTTCAGAGGAATCTGAGATATTATGATCTTCTGGAGCTTCTTCCGGGGCCGGTGACTTACTATGATATACAGAAGCTTTTCAGCTGGTTCCACGAAAATATGAAACTGCGGAGAAGTCTGGAATATGCAGTGGATACTCTGGGAATCAGAAAGGAAAAGGGATTTCACAGAGCTCTGGAGGACGCAGAATATACGGCTGAGGTTTTCTGCAGGCTTGATATGTCGGAAATCCTGCCTTATTATTCTGTTGACACATATCAGGCTCCAAAAAATAAAAAGCAGGAAATTTACATTTCTTATCCTGCCTATGACAAATATATTTCCAGACAGTTTACAGACCGGGAAAAGATCATAAAGGACCGTGAGGTTTCCAGTACCCGGTGTCCTGTCTGTCATCTTCCTGCAAAGAGGAAGCTGAGATGGTTTATTAATAATTCCAGAATATATGAAAGCATTTCTGTATGCCAGAAGCATGGAAGTATAAAGGGAAAGGTCCGCATCAGGAAAACTGATGACGGTATGTTTTACGCAGTAAAAACTCTGAAGCGGGTAAGTGAAGAAAAAGCGGAGGAACTCCGTGAGAAACGGGATTCCCTCCGCAAAAAACGCAGAACAAAGAATCAGTGAGATGAAATAAGCCGGTCAGATAACAGGGTCTGGAAATAATACTTCGCGCATCCTGTCCTCTGGCCGTTAAAGCTGTAGGTGATTTCCATAATGGGAAGTCCCACAGAATTTTTGCGCAGGCTTCGGCTGGAATTCAGTGTGCTGATATCTGCTCCATTGGGAAGTGTTACAGACGGAACCTGGTACCGGCGGCACAGGGTACAGCTTCTGTAGTCCTTCAGAATATATTTTTCTGCAGGAAGGTAAGATACAGACATGGTTGCCGGTTCAGTTTTTACAGCAGTTCTGGTAAAGTTATTAAAACCATAATCCAGAAGCGCGGCTGTATCTGCATAGGCTCCGTTAATGGATTTCATTACAACGGAAACAAGACGCATGTTTCCTCTTTTTGCGTATGTGACAAGGGTATTGCCCGCAGCGTCTGTGTATCCGGTTTTGCCACCCATAACGCCCTCATAGGCATAGGTATTGCCTTTCATCATTTTGTGATGGTTCAGAAGATATCGTGTTTCAGCAAACTTGTTGGTAGGCGGTATCTCATAATAGGTTGTGGTGGCATATTTCCGAAAAGTGGGGTTATACCAGGCAGCCCGTGCGATCTTTGCCATATCGGAGGCGGTTGTATAATGGAGCTCGTCAGGCAGTCCGTTGGGATTGTTGAAATGGGTTCCTGTACATCCCAGCTGCTTTGCTTTGAGATTCATCAGTTCCACGAATTTTTTTACAGAACCGGAGGTCTCTTCCGCAAGGGCAAGAGTCATTTCATTGGCTGACTGAAGCATGACAGCCATCATGGCCTGCTCTGTGGTAAATTCTTCTCCGGTATCAGCGTAAATGCTGGAACTGTCGCTGATGGTGATCCCATAGGCAGCAGACTGCGACATTACGATTTTGTCTTTCATGTTCAGATGTTCCGCTGCCAGAAGGGAAGTCATGATCTTTGTGATACTGGCAGGGTACTGAACCTTGTCTGCATTTTTGGAGTAGAGCACTGCGCCTGTTACCATATCTACCAGAATGGCAGATTCTCCCTCGATTTTCGGTCCCTGAGGCCAGCCTTCAATACTGTCTGTATCGGGAGCCTGTTCATAGTATTCTGTGTGAGGAACCGGAGTGGGCGTGGCAGTTACAATAGGAGCCCCGTACTCATCATATTCTGCTGCGGAAACGGAAACTGTGGGAGAAACAGCAATTACAGTACACAGAAATCCGCAGAGTATTTTTCTGATATGTTTTATTTTTCTGTTTTTCATGTTCAGAACCTTTCTGATTATTCTGTATTAAGCATTATTCTTTGCATTTTATCCCCTATAGTATACCATACTTACACCTGAGATTGTAGCCATATCTTGGAAGTCCGGTAGCTGTTCACAGTAACCGGGTCAGAATGCCTTATATACAGGAGGCAGTGGCAGGTTCACTGTGAAGCGTTGGTTCTGTGAAGTGTCCTGAATGATATTGTCAAAATCCTGAGATATCAAAAAGAGGACACAGATCGGTCAAAAAAGAAGTTTAAAATATCTGAATAAAAGTATATAATTTTGATAAATTGTGGAATTATATCTGATTTATTTATGACAAAAATGGAGGAAACATGAAAAAGACGGGAAACAGAGAAACGGTTTTGATCCTGCTTGGCATTTTTATAGTGGGATTTTTTGTATTTTTTACAAATAATTTCTATAAAAGTGTCTGGAAAAAAAGCGGTCTGGAGGAGGCGGAAGAAAGCCGGGTCTATGAAAGCCAGTATGAAATGATCGTTGGAAGCGGAAAGAATGAATTCTGGCAGGCTATTTATGAAAGTGCAAAAAAAACAGCAGAAAACCACAATGCATATCTGGAATTTCATGCAAGTGATATGGGAACCGGATATAATGAGATTGATTATATGGAGATCAGTATTGCTGCAGGCGTGGATGGGATCATTCTGGAATTTAATGGAGAAGAGGCTCTGAAAAAAGAAATTGATAAGGCAGAGACAGCGGGAATCCCTGTTATCACGATCATGAATGACGCTCCGGACAGTAAGCGCCAGAGTTTTGTAGGCGTCAATGACTATCAGATGGGACAGGCATATGGTGAACAGGTAGCTGCGCTTATGGATGAAAATACAGAAACAGCTCTGATTCTTCTGGATAGCGAAAAAGGGGATTTTGAAAAAAGCCAGATCTACAGTCAGATCAGCAATGTGGTCATGGAACAGGAGAACGGAGAAAATGTTAAAATTCAGGCCCAGAACCTTATGCCGGAAAACAAATTTGATATAGAGGAGGCTATACGGACGATTTTTCAGTCTCCGGAGGGACCGCCGCAGATCCTGGTGTGTATGGATGAGGTGACTACTGAATGTGCTTACCAGGCAATGATTGATTTTAACATGGTAGGAGAGGTAAAAATTATCGGCTACTATGTTTCCGATACGATCCGGGAGGCTGTTAATAAGGGGCTGATCCCTGTAACATGCACACTGGATACAGAAAAAATGGGTAAGGACTGTATAGAAGCTCTCTGGGAGTATAAACAGGAGGGCAGAGTCAATTCTTACTATAACGTAGAACTGGAATTTGTTTCCAAAAATGAAATTCCGAAAGCCATTGCGGCGGATACCATGGAGGAACAGAATTGAACAGAGAGGGTAAAAGGGGAAGAAGATGGAAGGATGTTCCCCTTGGCAGAAAAATACTTCTGGCTGTAGTAAGCATTATGCTTCTGATGCTGGTCATTAATATTATTCTTTACAGTCAGATCAATAAGACGATCAGGAGAATGGACACCGTATATTCCAGCAATGTGGATCTTACGGAGCTGTCAGATTCTCTTTCCGATGTTCAGGAGGCTCTGTACGCATATTTAAGCGTAAAAACATCGGATTCACTGGAAAATTACTACAAAAGTGAGCAGACCTACAGGAATCTTCTGGAAAATCTGGGAAATCAGATCTCATCAAATCCTACCATGCTTCTGGAACGGAACATACGAAAAATGTCGGAATCCTATCTGGCGCTGGCAGAGGAGGCGGTATCTGCCAAAAGGGGAAGAAATGTAGAAAAATATAAAGAACTTTATGACAGCTCCCAGAATCTTTACAGCTATATCAATACTTATATTGATGAGCTGAACAGTCAGCAGTTCAGAAACAACTCGGCCAGCTACCAGACACTGAGAGAGGCGCTGGAATATCTGGAAATATCCAGTCTTGTGCTGATGACAGTTATGATGGGAATCGGCATTCTGATGCTGTTTGGAATTACCAAGGGAATGATAGAACCTCTGACAAATCTGGCAGAAACCGCCAATCTGGTAGGACAGGGAAACTTTAACGTAAAAATGCCGCCTACGGATTCGCTGGATGAGGTAGGGATTGTTACACGGGCTTTTAATACCATGGTGGAAAGTCTGGAAGAGTATATTATCCGCACAACCAGAAGCATGGAAAAAGAACAGCAGATGATGGAAAGGGAGCTTCTGATGAAAAACCATCTGAAGGAGGCGCAGCTGAAATATCTGCAGTCTCAGATCAACCCTCATTTTCTGTTTAATTCTCTGAATGCGGGGGCGCAGCTTGCCATGCTGGAGGATGCGGAAAAAACCTGTATTTTTGTGGAAAAGATGGCGGATTTTTTCAGATATAATGTAAAAAAAGGTCTGGAGGATGCCAGTCTGGAAGAAGAGCTGGCAGCGGTTGAAAATTATATTTATATTCTTAACGTTCGCTTTGCAGGAGAAATCCATTTTACCAGACAGGCGGATGAAGATATCATGGACTGCAGAGTACCCAGCATGATCCTTCAGCCTCTTGTGGAAAATGCAGTGAACCATGGAATCCGGAATATTGACTGGGAAGGCAGGATCCATCTGGAAATCGTGGGAAAAGAGGACAGGATTTTTATACGGATCATGGACAATGGAAAAGGCATGAGTCAGGAGCGAATCCAGGAAGTGCTGAGCGGACACGCAGGAGACGGAGAAGAACAGTCTGACTCCACAGGCGTGGGAATGAATAACGTGATCAGCCGGCTGGAGCTTTATTACAATCAGAAAAATCTGGTGGAGATCCACAGCGAAGGAGAAAACAAAGGGACAGAAGTGATTTTGAAACTTCCAAAAACAGGAGGGCAGAAATAAATGTACAGAATTATGCTGGCAGATGATGAAGGAATCATGCTGGAGGCGCTAAAAAATATCATTACATCAAATTTTGGGGATGAATGTGAAATTGCCACGGCAAAAACAGGAAGAGCGGTAGTAGAACTGGCGGAAAGTTTTCGGCCGGACATTGCGTTTATGGATATTCAGATGCCGGGCATCAATGGGATCCAGGCTATTAAGGAAATACAGAAGTACAATCAGAACACTATTTTTATTGTTATTTCTGCTTATGATAAATTCAGCTATGCAAAAGAAGCCATTAATCTGGGTGTTCTGGAATATCTTACCAAGCCGGTAAACAAAAGAGTTGTCATAGACGTGTGCATGAAAGCCATGCGTAAAGTGGATGAGGCAAGGCAGAAGAGAAGTGATGATCTGAAGATAAGAGAAAAGCTGGAAACAGTGATTCCCATACTGGAAAGCGGATATCTGTACAATATTCTGCTTGCAGACACCTTTCATAATTATAATGACAACTACAGGCAGTTTCTTGTGATCGAAGAAAAGTATGGATTTATGATCGTTCTGGAGTTTGGAGACAGTGAGGAAAATGGAGTTCTTACCAACGCTGTGGGGATCAGCGTGCGGGCAGAAAAATTTTATCCTCAGCTTCGGGAGATCGCAAAGGAGTTTTTTCACTGTCTGGTAGGTCCTGTTATGGGAAACAGAGTGGTTCTTCTGGTTCCTTATGAAAAAAATTCCATAGACTATGACGAGCGGGTACATATACTCACAAAAACCAGAAATATGGTGTATAAGCTGGAAACAAGGACAGACAGCAGATTCCGGGCCGGAATCGGACGGATCAAGGAAGAGGACAATCTGAGAGAATCATATTCAGAGGCTCTTCAGGCTCTCCGTGAGGCGGACAGTCATGTAGTTCATGTCAATGACATTCCCACAGGGCGGGAGGACGAAGAGGATTATCCGGAAGAACTGGAATCCAGGTATTTAAGAAACGCCATGAAAAGAGATATTGCAGGGACTTCAGAATGTGTGGACAAAATCTTTGAATGGATGGACAGTCACTGCGGCGGTTCCATGGAAGAGATGCAGATCAGAGCTCTGGAACTTCTGATAAAGCTGGAACAAAAGGCTTTTGCTTCAGGAAGAATGAGGAGCAGGAAGAAAAAACATTATATCCAGGAGCTGAGAAACTGTACGGACAGGCAGCTGATGAAAAAATGGTTCTGGGAGCAGACAAGGGATATCAGCAGAAGCGTGGAGGAAAACAGGGAGAGGCAGTCGGAATCTGTCATGGAAAAGGCAAAGGCCTACATCCGGGAAAATTTTCAGAAGGAGCTGACGCTGGACGAGGTTTCCAAGATCGTGGATATCAGTCCTTATTATTTCAGTAAACTTTTTAAGCAGGAAACAGGTGAGAATTTTATCGAATATCTCACAAAAATACGAATGAAAAATGCAGAAATGCTTTTGCAGGATTCTCATTATTCCATTAAAGAGGTGTGCATTATGTCCGGGTATGGGGATCCCAATTATTTCAGCAGGATTTTTAAAAAGTATGAAGGGGTAACTCCAAGTGAATACAGAGAAAGGCTCGGATAACAGATGAAGAGAGTTTTGACACTTTTTCTGACCGTGTTGCTTGTGGCTGGGCTTTTTGCAGGCTGCGGAAAAAAGACACAGGAAACGCAGAAGTATACAGAGCCGGTTACAGAGGAGGAACAGAAAAATATTAAGATTGGTCTGAGCTTTGACTCTTTTGTTATTGAGCGGTGGCTCAGGGACAGGGACGCCTTTGTGGCGGCGGCAGACAAACTTGGCGCCGAGGTAAATGTGCAGAATGCCAACGGGGACGTAGAGGAACAGATAGATCAGATCCGGTATCTGATCAAAAAACAGGTGGACGTTCTTGTTGTGGTGGCAACAGACTGTATGGCTCTGTCCGAGGTGGTACAGGAGGTGAAAAGCGCAGGTATTCCTGTCATCTCTTATGATCGACTGATCCAGAATGCAGATTCTGATCTTTATATCTCTTTTGATAATAAAAAAGTCGGGGAATATATGGCGAAGGCGCTGACCCGGGAGATTCCTGACGGCGGAAATATTTTTATGATCCAGGGACCTGAAGAGGACAATAACGTAAAGCTGGTACGTGAAGGATTTGAAGAAGGACTGAAAAACAGCAATCTGAAAGTGGTGTATAAAGCAAACTGTGAAGGCTGGCTGGCAGAGCAGGCAATAGACGCTCTGAATAAAGGACTGGAAAAATTTCCGGAAGTCAGCGGAATCATGTGCGGAAATGACGATATTGCAAGTCATGTGGTAAATACTCTGGCGGAAACAAGAAAAGCAGGAAATATTGTTGTAGTAGGACAGGACGGAGATCTTGCAGCCTGTCAGAGAATTGCAGAGGGAACGCAGACAATGACAGTTTACAAGTCTGTAGAAAGTCTTGCGGAAATGGCGGCTGAGATGGCAGTGAAACTGGCAAGAGGGGAGAAGCTGGAGCTTGACGGACAGACTATGAATGACGGCTCTTATGATGTGCCCTGCTGTCTGCTGGAAACTGTTGCGGTTTCCAGAGAAAACCTGGATCAGGTGATCATAGACGGAGGAGTGCATAGCGAAGACGACGTATACCTGAATGTGATGCAGACCCGGGACAAAAAAGAATAGCATTTTTTTGTTGCAAAAATGTCTTGTATAATACAGGACATTTTTCTTTTTGAAAAAAAGTGCAGAAGCTTGCCAACTAACTCCAGACAGGTTCGTGTTATAGTAAATTCATCAAAAGGAACGAAAAAATAATTAAAAGAAAATGGAGGAATTCATTATGAAGAGAAAAGTTCTTGCAGGTCTTCTGACAGTAGTTATGGCCGCCGGATTTGTGGCAGTTCCGGGAATGCAGACAGAAGTAAAGGCTGATGACAAAAAAATGGTTGGCGTTGCAATGCCTACAAAAGATCTTCAGAGATGGAACCAGGACGGCGAAAACATGAAAAAATCTCTGGAAGATGCCGGTTACGAAGTAGACCTTCAGTATGCTTCCAATGAAGTTGCTACTCAGGTATCTCAGGTTGAAAATATGATTTCCAACGGCTGCGATATTCTTGTTATTGCATCTATTGACGGAAGCTCTCTGGGAGAGCCGTTAAGCCAGGCAAAAGAGGCCGGCATCCCGGTTATCGCATATGACCGTCTTCTGATGGAATCTGATGCAGTTTCCTACTATGCAACCTTTGATAACTATATGGTAGGACAGAAACAGGGCGAATATATCGAAGAAACTCTGAATCTGAAAGAGGAAAAAGGTCCGTTTAACATTGAGCTGGTTGCAGGCGCTCCGGATGACAACAATGCAAAATTCTTCTTCAGCGGTGCAATGGATGTGCTTCAGCCATACATTGACGAAGGTGTCCTTGTAGTAAAATCCGGACAGACAGAATTTGAGAAATGTGCAACTCAGGCATGGGATTCCGCTAAAGCTCAGGACAGAATGGATACTATCATTGCAGGCAACTACACAGATGGAACAAATCTTGATGCAGTTCTCTGCTCCAATGACTCCACATCCCTTGGTGTACAGAACTCTCTGGCAGCTTCCTACACAGGAGAATACCCGGTTATCACAGGTCAGGACTGCGATATGGCAAACGTTAAAAACCTTGTAGCAGGAAAACAGTCTATGGATATTTTCAAAGACACACGTATGCTGGCAGATCAGGTTGTAAAAATGGTTGAGTCCATTCTTAACGGCGAGGAAGCAGAAGTAAATGATACAGAAAGTTATGACAACGGAACAGGCGTCATTCCCACATACCTCTGCGAGCCAACTGTTGTAACAGCTGACAACTACAAAGAAATTCTTATTGATTCCGGTTACTATACAGAGGACCAGATCAAATAAAACATGATGATTCATAAGGGGGCGGACTCCGCCCCCTTATCATTTCAAATTTAGGGAGGGATATCATTGGCGAAAATACTTCTGGAAATGAAAAATATTACCAAGACTTTCCCGGGTGTAAAAGCACTGGATAATGTAAATCTGAAGGTAGAAGAGGGCGAGATCCATGCGCTGGTAGGAGAGAACGGCGCAGGAAAATCAACTTTGATGAACGTTCTCAGCGGAATTTATCCTTATGGCTCCTATGAGGGAGATATTATTTACAATGGTGAGATCTGCAGATTTACAAATATTAAGGACAGTGAAGAAAAAGGGATAGTTATTATTCATCAGGAACTGGCATTGATCCCCTATATGACAATCGGGGAAAATATGTATCTTGGAAACGAAAAAGGTTCTGCATTCTCCATTAACTGGAATGAAACTTACGGAGAAGCAGATGAATATTTGAAAACAGTAGGACTGGAAGAATCTTCCCGTACTTTGATTAAGGATATAGGTGTTGGAAAACAGCAGCTTGTGGAAATTGCAAAAGCCCTTGCAAAACATGCAAAGCTTCTGATTCTGGATGAACCGACAGCTTCTCTGAATGAGGATGACTCAAAAGCGCTTCTGGAGCTGCTTCTGAAATTCAAAAAAGAGGGTATGACTTCCATTATCATTTCTCATAAACTGAATGAAATTTCTTATGTGGCAGATAAGATCACAGTTATCCGTGACGGTTCCACAATCGAAACTCTGGACAAAAAAACAGACGATATTTCAGAAAACCGTATCATTCAGGGCATGGTAGGCCGTGAGCTGACAGACCGTTTCCCGAAACGTCCCCATGTAAAAATCGGGGATGTGTCCATGGAGGTCAAGAACTGGACAGTTCACCACCCGCTTTATTCTGAAAGAAAGGTAGTAGACAATGCTTCTTTCAAGGTACACAAAGGTGAAGTAGTAGGAATCTCCGGACTGATGGGCGCCGGACGTACGGAGCTTGCCATGAGTATTTTTGGCAAAAGCTACGGTACGGGGATCAGCGGACAGGTATTTATTGACGGCAAAGAAGTTAAAATGAATACAGTCACAGATGCGATTAAACATAAGCTTGCCTATGTGACTGAGGACAGAAAAGGCAATGGCCTGATTCTTTCCAGTCCGATCAAGATCAACACGACCCTTGCCAATCTGAAGAATGTAAGCAAATGCGGTGTTCTTGATAACGACAAAGAATATGCGGTGGCAGACGAATACAGGGAGAAGCTGAAAACCAAATGTCCGACCGTAGAACAGAATGTAGGAAATCTGAGCGGTGGAAACCAGCAGAAGGTCCTTCTGGCAAAATGGATGTTTACCGAACCGGATATCCTGATTCTTGACGAGCCCACCCGCGGCATTGATGTAGGTGCAAAATATGAGATTTACTGTATTATTAACGACCTGGTTGCAGCAGGAAAATCTGTAATTATGATCTCCTCTGAGCTTCCTGAGGTTCTTGGTATGTCCGACAGGATCTATATCATGAATGAAGGAAAGATCGTGGGAGAGGTCAGCGGACAGGAAGCTACCCAGGAAGGCATCATGTCACGTATTCTGAAATCAAGCAAAGGAGAATAAGCCATGGAAAACAAGATCAGATTTTCTGAAGTATTGAAAAAATATACAATGGTTATTGTGCTGGCACTGGTAATCATTTTGTTTACAGTGAATACCGGAGGAAAAATGCTCCTGCCCCAGAATGTCAATAACCTGATCGTACAGAACGCATATGTATTTATTCTTGCAACAGGTATGCTGTTCTGTATTCTGACAGGAGGAAACATTGACCTGTCTGTAGGTTCTATTGTCTGCTTCGTTGGCGCCGTAGGCGGAAAAATGATGGTGACAAATGAAATGAACCCGTATCTGTCAATTATAGTTATGCTTCTGGTAGGACTTCTTATCGGTGCATGGCAGGGATTCTGGATCGCTTACGTTCGAATACCACCGTTTATTGTAACACTTGCGGGAATGTTGGTATTCCGTGGACTTTCCAATGTTGTACTGGAAGGTATGACTCTGGCTCCGATGCCGGATAATTTCCTTGCACTTTTTAACAACTATATTCCGGATTTCTTCGGAATGGAAGGCTTTAACATGACCTGCTTCCTTGTAGGTGTGGTTGTCTGTGTCCTTTATGTGTTTATGGTACTGAAGGGACGAGCTTCCAGAACTAAAAAAGGTTATCGCGTAGAACCCTTTGGCGGTGTGCTGATTAAAATGATCGTAATCTGTGCGGCAGTTCTGGCATTTATGTTCCGTCTGGCACAGTACAAAGGTATTCCGAACTCTCTGGTATGGATCGCTGTTGTAATCGCAGTTTATACTTATATTGCTTCCAAGACTACAGTAGGCCGTTATTTCTATGCAGTAGGCGGCAACGAGAAAGCAACAAAGCTTTCCGGTATCAATACAAACAGAGTTTATTTCCTGGCTTATCTGAACATGGGATTTCTGGCAGCAGTGGCAGGTATGGTCACAACAGCCCGACTGAATTCTGCCAACCCTACAGCAGGAACAAGCTTTGAGATGGATGCGATCGGCGCCTGCTTTATCGGCGGTGCTTCCGCATACGGCGGAACAGGAACCGTTCCAGGCGTTATCATTGGCGCTCTTCTGATGGGTGTTCTGAACCTTGGTATGAGTATCATGGGTGTTGACCAGAACATGCAGAAGGTGGTAAAAGGTCTTGTACTTCTGGCAGCAGTTATCTTTGATGTAGTAAGTAAAAGAAAATCCTTTATTGTAAAATAAGCCAGTGGAATAACAACTGGTTTCGTAAAAATCGGAAAACCTTCTTAAATTGATATGCTTTCTTTTAAACATAATTGTCGCTATATCTGAAAAAATGGTGTATAATAGCTAAAAGATTATGTCGCATTTAAGATTAACTTTTCCAGTAGAGATTTATAGGGTAAATACCATGCATCAAGATGCTGTAGCATTTTGATGAAATAGAGGCGGCAGTACCACATCTTAGTTGAGTGGTGTCTGCCGTTTTCTAATCGAAAGGAATTCATAAGCATTGAATTTACTGAGCTGAAGATTCCGATAGAATATTTTATAATCAGAGGAGGTATGACTATGAAAAACGGAATTGATCTTCATCTTCATCTGGATGGATCTCTTACCCCGGCTTATGTGATCAGGCAGGCGAAAAAGCAGGGGATAGAGCTTCCTGCCTGGGAAGAAAATGAATTGGTGAAATATATGACAGCGCCAGCTGACTGTCAGGATCTAAATGAATATCTGGAAAAGTTTGATCTGCCCTGTTCTGTAATGCAGACAGAGGAGGGACTGACAGATGCAGCCCGGGACGTATGCAGTCAGATGAAGGAACAGGGGCTGAAATATGTGGAAATCCGTTTTGCGCCGCAGCTTCATATTCAAAAAGGTCTGACCCAGGATCAGGTGGTAAAAGCAGTCCTGGAAGGATTGCTCTGCGATGATGATTTCCAGTCAAGAGTTATTTTGTGCTGCATGAGAAAAGATAATAATGAACAGGAGAACCTGGAAACGATACATATTGCGGCAAAATATCTTGGAAAAGGCGTTGTGGCAGCAGATCTGGCAGGTGCAGAGGCACTTTTTCCAACTTCCTCTTTTGAGAAAATATTCAAAGAGGCAAAAAAAGAGGGATTACCATTTACAATTCATGCAGGAGAGGCAGCCGGTCCGGAAAGTATATGGGCAGCATTAAAATTCGGAGCAAAACGGATCGGTCATGGAGTGCGATGCCTGGAAGATAAAGAACTAGTGGCTTATCTCAGAAAAAACCAGATTCCTCTTGAAGTATGCCCTACCAGTAATTTCCAGACAAAGGCGGTAAAAGGGGAATATCCATTAAAGAAAATGCTGGAGGAAGGCTTGTGCGTAACCTTAAATACAGATAACACGACTGTTTCCGGAACCACTCTGGAAAGGGAATATGAGATTGCCGGAACTCAGCTGGGTCTGACAGAAGAAGAGATCAGCAGATTAAAAGAAAATGCAGAAAAGTCCAGATTCTGATTTTTTAGTATCTATTGTATACTTTATAACAGAAGAGAAGCGAAAGTATGCGTAAAAATGTACAAAAAAATATTTGGTTATTAAAAAAAATCTGTTTAATAATAAAAAAAAGGACATGAGTCCTTTTTTTATTGCACAAAAAAGATGTATAATAAATGAAACAAAAAGATATTTTGCACAAACAGGAACGGGTAAAGGAGGTACATGAGTGGAATATGTAATCGAAATGAACCATATTACAAAACAATTTGGGGATTTTAAAGCAAACGATGACATTACTCTCCAGGTAAAAAAAGGAGAAGTCCACGCTCTTCTTGGGGAAAACGGAGCAGGAAAGTCCACCTTGATGAGTGTTCTTTTTGGTCTTTATCAGCCGGAGGAAGGCGAAATAAAGATCAATGGAAAAACTGTAAAGATCAATAATCCAAACGATGCGAATGAGTTGGGCATCGGAATGGTTCATCAGCATTTTAAACTGGTTCATAATTTTACAGTTCTGGAAAGTATTGTGCTTGGCAGGGAAACCGTAAAAATGGGTGTTCTGAAAATGGAAGACGCCAGAAAAAAAGTAATGGAACTCAGTGAAAAGTACAAATTTAAAATTGATCCGGATGCCTACATCTCTGATATTACCGTAGGAATGCAGCAAAGAGTTGAAATCCTTAAAATGCTGTACTGTGACAATGATATTTTGATTTTTGACGAGCCTACCGCAGTACTGACTCCTCAGGAGATCCAGGAGCTTATGAAAGTAATGAAGCAGCTTGTGGCAGAGGGAAAATCCATTATTTTTATTACTCATAAGCTGAATGAGATCAAGGAAGTAGCAGATCGCTGCAGTGTTTTGCGTAAAGGCAAATACATCGGTACCATCAATGTGGCAGATACCACCAAAGAACAGATGTCTGAAATGATGGTAGGAAGAAAAGTAAACCTGAACGTGGAAAAAACAGAAATGAATCCCGGAGATGCAGTTCTGGAAGTGAGAAATCTGACCATCAAAAGCAAAGCTTCAAAGAAAGCGGCTGTTAAAAATGTTTCTTTTAAGGTTCGTAAAGGTGAAATTCTTTGTGTGGCAGGTATTGATGGGAATGGACAATCAGAACTGGTGTATGGAATCACAGGTCTGATGCCCCTGGACAGCGGACAGGTGATTTTAAACGGAAAAGATATTACAAAGGAAAGCATCCGTCAGAAATGTATTGATGGTATGGCTCATATTCCGGAAGATCGTCATAAAGACGGACTGGTTCTTGACTATACACTTCAGGAGAACCTGGTACTTCAGACTTACTATACAGACCGTTTTCAGAAACATGGATTTTTGAAATTTGATGCAATCCGTGAGTATGCAAAAGAGCTGATCAAAAAATTTGACATCCGTTCCAGTCATGGAGAAACCAGCATCGCCAGAGGCATGTCCGGCGGAAACCAGCAGAAAGCCATTATTGCCAGAGAGCTTGACAGAAATCCGGAGATCGTAATTGCAGTGCAGCCGGTACGAGGACTTGACGTAGGAGCCATTGAGTACATCCATAAGCAGCTTGTAGCACAGAGAGATGCAGGAAAAGCGGTTCTTTTGGTATCTCTGGAACTGGATGAGGTAATGAATTTAAGTGACCGTATCGTGGTTATGTACGAAGGTGAGATTGTTGCTGACCTGAATCCGAAGGAAATCACAACAGAGGAACTTGGACTTTATATGGCAGGTGCAAAAAGGAGTGTGAAGAATGAACAGTAAACGTAAATCTATATTTAAAGGAGAAGGATTTGTTAATTTCAGTTCTTCTATCCTGGCGATCATCTGTGGTCTGCTGTTTGGATTCATCATCCTTCTTGCAAGTAATCCCAGCCAGGCTGTAAATGGATTTATGATGATCATAAAAGGCGGTTTTACAGACGGTATGAAAGGAGTAGGCGATGTTCTCTACTATGCGACTCCGATCATTATGACAGGTCTTTCTGTAGGATTTGCTTTTAAAACAGGCCTTTTTAATATCGGAGCATCCGGACAGTTTACAGCAGGAGCTTTTGCAGCCGTATATGTAGGAATCAAATGGACGTTCCTTCCGGCTTCAATCCACTGGCTGGTAGCCCTTCTGGCAGCAATCTTGGTAGGAGCTCTGGTAGGAAGTATTCCGGGAATCCTGAAAGCTTTCTTTAATGTAAATGAAGTTATTTCAGCGATCATGATGAATTACATCGGCATGTATATCGTGAATCTTCTGGTTCGCAACTATATTTACGATCCGCTGAAAAATCAGTCTGTGGCAGTAGCTCAAAGTGCGATACTGCCAAAAGCCGGACTGGACAAGATTTTTGTAGGCGCAAGCCTGAACATCGGAATTTTTATTGCAGTACTTTGTGTGATCCTGATTTATGTGATCCTGAACAAGACAACATTCGGATATGAGTTAAAAGCCTGCGGTCTTAATCCTCACGCAAGCAAATATGCCGGAATCAATGAAAAGAGAAATATCGTTCTTTCCATGGTGATCTCCGGTGCCCTTGCAGGTCTTGGCGGTGCGCTGCTGTATCTGGCAGGATCCGGAAAATATCTTCAGGTACTTGATATCATTGCACCGGAAGGATTTTCAGGAATTTCAGTGGCTCTTCTTGGACTTTCCAATCCGATCGGAATCCTGTTTTCCGGACTTTTTATCGGACATATTACTGTAGGCGGCTACAATATGCAGCTTTTTGACTTTGTATCAGAAGCGATCGATATTATTATTGCAGCAATCGTTTACTGCGGTGCTCTGTCCCTCCTGTTTAAGACAATGATCCATAAGATTCAGATGAGACGGGCAAAAAAAGCAGAAGCAAAAGCAGTTGGCACAGATAAAGGAAAGGAGGAATAGGCATGAGCGTATTATATTTTATCATTCAGCAGACAATGTATTTTGCGATTCCTCTTCTGATCGTGGCCATCGGTGCTATGTATTCGGAACGAAGCGGCGTCATCAACATTGCTCTGGAAGGTATTATGGTTATGGGAGCCTTTGTAGGAATTTTCTTTATCAATATCTTTCAGAACAGTATCAGTGGACAGCTCCTGCTGATCCTGGCAGTTTTGATCGCAGGTGCGGTAGGCGGGATATTTTCTCTGCTCCATGCATTTGCTTCCGTAAACATGAAAGCAGATCAGACTATCAGCGGTACTGCTCTTAATATGTTTGCTCCGGCATTTGCGATTTATGTGGCACGTATGATCCAGGGTACTCAGCAGATTCCTTTTGCAGATACCTTTTATATTTCAAAGGTACCGGTTCTTGGAAGCATTCCGGTGATCGGACCTATGTTTTTCCAGAATTGCTATATTACTACATTTATTGGCATCGGTATTTTCCTTGTGGCAGCCTTTGCCATCAAAAAGACAAGATTCGGTCTTCGTCTCCGTGCCTGCGGTGAGCATCCGGGCGCAGCAGACTCTGTAGGCGTAAACGTAGCAGGGATCCGCTATGCAGGTGTTATCATTTCCGGTGTCCTTGCCGGAATCGGCGGTCTGGTATTCGTAGTTCCGACATCCACAAACTTTAATGCAACTGTAGCCGGATATGGATTCCTTGCCATTGCCGTGCTGATCTTCGGACAGTGGAGAAGTGGTAAAATCCTTATGGCAGCATTTTTCTTCGGTATCATGAAGACACTGGCAAGTGCATATTCAGCTATTCCGATACTGAAATCTCTGCCGATCCCAAATGAGATCTACAAGACGATTCCTTATATTGCAACGCTGATCGTTCTGATCTTTTCTTCAAAGAATTCTCAGGCTCCGCGGGCAGAGGGAATTCCATATGATAAGGGAAGCAGATAAACGTTTATTTTTACGTGAAACTTATTAATTTACATAAAAAATCCAAAGGAGGACAAAAACATGATGAAAAAATTATTAAGTTTATTACTGGCAGGCGTAATGGTTATGGGAGGTGCTGCAACGGTTCATGCAGATGAGGGATATGAACTTGCGCTGATCACAGACGTAGGAACTATTGACGACAAATCCTTTAACCAGGGTTCCTGGGAAGGACTGGAGGCATATGCAAAAGATAATAATCTTACCTGCAAATATTACAAACCGGCTGAAAAATCAGACGCTGCATGCATGACCTCCATTGACCTTGCAGTAAAAGGAGGAGCAAAGGTTATCGTAACTCCGGGATTCCTGTTTGAGTATCCGGTTCTGGAAGCACAGGATAAATATCCGGACGTAAAATTCGTAATTATTGATGCAGCTCCTACAGATCCTAACGAGGGTCAGAGAATTGAGAAAAACGTAGAATCCATTTTCTATGCAGAGGAGCAGGCTGGTTATCTGGCAGGCTATGCAGCAGTAGCAGAAGGCTATACAAAGCTTGGATTCATGGGCGGTATTGCAGTTCCTGCAGTAATCCGTTACGGTTATGGATTTATCCAGGGCGCTGACGCAGCTGCAAAAGAGCTTGGCGTAGAAGAAGTGTCCATGAAGTATACTTATGTAGGAAACTTTGATGCAACTCCGGAAAACAATGCAAAAGCATCTGCATGGTATAACGAAGGAACAGAAGTAATCTTCGCATGCGGCGGTGCAGTTGGAAACTCTGTTATGAAAGCAGCAGAGACTTCTGGCGGCAAAGTGATCGGTGTAGACGTTGACCAGTCTTCCGAGTCTGATACAGTTATTACATCTGCTATGAAGAACCTTGGCGATTCTGTATACAATACTGTAAAATCTTGTTATGATGGAACCTTTGAAGGCGGAAAATCTGTAACTCTTACAGCTGCTGACAATGGTATCTTACTGCCGATGGAAACATCTAAATTTGAGAAATTTGACCAGGCTACATATGATAAACTTTTCCAGGGTCTTGTTGACGGAAGCATCAAAGTAGAAAATGATACAGTTGCAGCAAGCGCAACAGATGTTCCGGCAGACAATGTAAAAGTAGAACTGATCCAGTAATGGAATCAGCAGAACGGAGCAACTATTGATTCAATAACAAAAAGGCTGTCGCACAAGTAAGTGGGACAGCCTGTTTTCCTAAATGAGGTGAAAGATCATGAGTGACTACCTGTATAATGCCATATCTGTTCTGGGAGAAATAGAACATGAAAAATATGAGGAACTGAAAGCATATTTTGCCGGCGCTCCCAGGTGGCTCATTGATTCTTTCCAGATCATTAAGATGGAAAAGGACTATACATTTATCAGAGAAAACGAACCGGTCAAATATATTTATCTGATCATTAAAGGAATCATACGGGCAGCAGATTACAGGATCTATGGAATCGTATATGATTTTATGAGAGTAAATACACTGGAAGCAATGGGCGGTATGGAATTAGTCCTGGATCTTCCTGTATATAATGCAACCATAGAAACAGTGACGCCCTGTATTGCGATCAAGATTCCGAAACACAGTTATGAAAAATGGTTAAATACAGACATCAATGCATTGAAACGGGAAGCGAAAACCGTAGGACGTTATTTATTGGAAACAGATAGGAAAAGCAGAGCTTATTTATTTCTGCAGGGTGCCGACAGGCTGGCTCTTTACCTGGTGGACACCTATAAGAAAAATGAAAAAGACGGAAGATTCTTTGTGAATTCCTCCAGAGCGGAGCTTTCTGAGATGACAGGGCTTTGTGTCCGGACAGTCAACCGCGCGGTCAAAAAGTTCCATGAAAACGGATGGATCACAAAAGAAGGAAATAAATTCAGTATCAATAAAGAGCAGTACATGAAGATGAATGAAATGGTATCAGCATTAATAGAGAGGTGATGATATGGAAAATAGAATTTATGAAAAACTTATCACATGCACCAATGCAGTGAAAAGTCGTATTTCATTTAAACCGGAGGTGGCATTGATCCTGGGCTCTGGACTGGGAGATTATGCCAAAGAAATGGATGTTGTGGAAGTTCTGGAATATTCTGAGATTGAAGGATTTCCGGTATCTACAGTGACAGGGCATCAGGGAAGATTTTTGTTTGGTTATGTACAGGGAGTTCCGATTGTAGCCATGCAGGGACGTGTTCATTACTATGAAGGATATGAAATGTCAGACGTTGTGCTTCCTACCAGATTAATGGGATTGCTGGGGGCAAAAACGATTATCCTTACAAATGCAGCCGGAGGCGTTAATTATAATTTCTGCCCGGGAGATCTGATGATGATCACAGATCATATTACAACGGCTGTTCCAAGTCCTTTGATCGGACAAAATCTGGAGGAACTGGGACCAAGATTTCCTGATATGAGTGAAGTTTATAAAAAAGAACTGAGAGAAATCATCAAAAAGGCTGCCAGAAATATGCAGGTAAGCATCCAGCAGGGAGTATACATGCAGTTTACAGGTCCGAATTATGAAACACCGGCAGAAATCCGTATGTGCAGAGCTATGGGCGGAGATGCGGCAGGAATGAGCACTGCCTGTGAGGCAATGGCTGCCAATCACATGGGAATGGATGTATGCGGAATATCCTGTATCACAAATATGGCATCAGGAATGTCCGCACAGCCGCTGGATCATAAAGAGGTACAGGAGACAGCAGACCGTGCAGCGGCAGATTTTAAGAAGCTGGTGACAGAGACCATACGTCTGATCGGAGAAAGAAAGAATGGATGAAAAAGTTCTGGACAGTGGAAGCTTAAATGAAAAAAAACTGATTGAACTGGCTCATGAGGCCAGAAAACGGGCTTATACTCCTTATTCTCACTTCCAGGTAGGCGCGGCGCTTGTTACAAAACAGGGAAAAGTATATCTGGGATGCAATATAGAAAACGCATCCTATACTCCCAGCAACTGTGCAGAGAGAACCGCATTTTTTAAGGCGGTATCGGAAGGAGAGAGAGAATTTGCAGCCATAGCGGTTGTAGGCGACGCGGAAGGAACAGAGGGAAAAGAAACGTGTTCGCCATGTGGAGTATGCCGTCAGGTCATGCGTGAATTTTGTGCTCCGGAAGAATTCCGGATTCTTCTGGAGGATGGAAAAGGTGGAATTTTGAACTACAGTCTGGCAGAATTGCTGCCGCTGGGATTCGGACCGGAAAATCTGGCCCGCTAAAAGGAGGAAGATAAAATGCAGAATTATTCAGGTGAAGTGGGATTGCAGTATCATTTACAGATCCGGAAAGGTGATGTAGGACGTTATGTGATTCTTCCGGGAGATCCGAAACGCTGTGAAAAGATCGCCAGATTTTTTGATGATGCGAAGCTGGTGGCAGACAGTCGTGAGTATGTGACTTATACCGGCTATCTGGACGGCGAAAAAGTCAGTGTGACCTCAACTGGAATTGGAGGACCTTCTGCTTCAATCGCTATGGAAGAGCTTGTGCTTTGCGGAGCGGATACTTTTATCCGTGTGGGAACCTGTGGCGGTATTGAGATGGATGTAAAAGGCGGAGATATTGTTGTAGCAACCGGAGCGATCCGCATGGAGGGAACCAGCAGAGAATATGCTCCTATTGAGTTTCCGGCAGTTGCAGATCTGGACGTTACAAATGCTCTGGTATCAGCGGCAAAAGAGCTGGGTTACACTTATCATGCAGGCGTTGTTCAGTGTAAGGATGCTTTTTATGGACAGCATGAGCCGGAGAGAATGCCGGTCAGCTACGAACTTCTGAACAAGTGGGAAGCATGGAAACGTCTGGGCTGCAAAGCATCGGAAATGGAATCAGCTGCATTGTTTGTGGCGGCAAGTCATTTGAGAGTACGCTGCGGATCTGATTTTCTTGTAGTGGGAAATCAGGAGAGAAATGCAGCAGGATTGGACAATCCTATTGTTCATGATACAGAGTCAGCAATTAAGGTTGCTGTAGAAGCTATCCGCAAACTGATCCGGGCAGACAGAGAAAAATAAGCTATCACGATTCTTATATACATGATCAATAATAGGAAGGAAGGCATTTCATTGAGTAAATTTAAACGTGTTTTTACCATTGTTGTAGACTCTATGGGAATTGGTGCCCTGCCGGATGCTGCAGAATATGGAGATGCAGGAACCGATACGCTGGGGCACATTGCGGAAAGAACAGAAAACTTTCAGATTCCTAATTTTCAAAAGCTGGGGATTGCCAATCTTCATCCGCTGAAAGGCGTTCCGGCAGCAGAAAAGCCTCTTGGCTATTATATGGAAATGGCAGAAGCCAGTGTGGGAAAGGATACTATGACCGGCCATTGGGAAATGATGGGACTTCATATTACCACACCGTTTAAAACCTTTACGGAAACAGGATTTCCCAAAGAGCTTCTGGATGAACTGTCAGCAAGGACGGGGCGTGTGATTATTGGAAACAAAAGCGCCAGCGGAACTGAAATCCTGGACGAACTGGCAGAAGAAGAAATTGCAACCGGTCATATGATCGTGTACACGTCTGCAGATTCTGTTCTCCAGATCTGTGGAAATGAAGAAACCTTTGGGCTTCAGGAACTTTATCGCTGCTGCGAGATTGCCAGAGAGCTGACTATGAAGGATGAATGGAAGGTTGGAAGAGTCATTGCAAGACCTTATGTAGGAAAAAAGAAGGGGGAATTCAAGCGTACTGCCAACCGTCATGATTATGCACTGAAACCTTATGGGAAAACAGCGCTGGATGCCTTAAAGGAGGCAGGATATGAGGTGATCTCTGTTGGAAAGATTTTTGATATTTTTGACGGAGAAGGCCTGACGGAATCCAATAAATCCAAGAGCTCTGTTCATGGAATGGAACAGACCATTGAAATTGCGAGAAAAGATTTTGAAGGATTGTGCTTTACCAACCTGGTAGACTTCGACGCCTTGTGGGGACACCGCCGCAATGTAGAAGGTTATGCGCAGGAGCTGGAAAAATTTGACCAAAAACTGGGCGAACTTCTTCAGGTACTTCGTGAGGACGATCTTTTAATCATTACGGCAGATCACGGAAATGATCCAACCCATACAGGAACGGATCACACCAGAGAACATGTGCCTTTTGTAGCTTATTCTCCTTCTATGAAAGGAAATGGAAAACTGGAGGACACGGATACCTTTGCAGTGATTGGGGCAACTATTGCAGATAATTTCGGTGTAAAAATGCCGGAAGGAACCATTGGACATTCAATTTTAGATAAACTGAAATAAGTTATCAGAAAGGACAGTTATGGATAAAAAAGAAATCTTAAGCAAAGTAGACCATACCTTATTGACACAGACTGCAACATGGGAGGAAATCCGCCAGATTCTGGACGATTCTATTAAATATGGAGCAGCATCCGCATGCATTCCGGCTTCCTATGTAAAGCAAAGCGCTGATTATGTAGAGGGAAAGCTTCCCATTTGTACAGTGATCGGTTTTCCAAACGGATACAGCACTACGGCCACAAAAGTTTTTGAGACCAGGGACGCTATTGCCAACGGAGCTTCAGAGATAGACATGGTGATCAATATCGGCTTACTGAAAGATAAGAAATATCAGGAGCTGGAAGATGAGATCCGCAGCATTCACGAAGCTTGTGACGGAAAGATCCTTAAAGTAATCATTGAAACCTGTCTGCTTACAGATGAAGAAAAAATAAAAATGTGCGAAATCGTTACAAAGGCAGGAGCAGAGTTTATTAAAACCTCTACAGGATTTTCAAAATCCGGAGCAACCTTTGCAGATGTGGAGCTGATGAGGAAACATGTGGGACCGGAAGTGAAGGTAAAAGCAGCCGGCGGTATTTCTTCTCTGGAGGACGCAGAAGAATTTATCCGTCTTGGGGCTGATCGTCTGGGAACAAGTCGAATTGTCAAAATTATAAAGAATACCGATGATGGTACTGGATATTAAATAATAGATGGAAGAGCGGCTAATATTGTCTTTTAGCTTTATGGTCTTTTAAAATAAGAATCTCCTGTAGAAATCAGTGTTTTTATACCTGATTTCAGGCAGGAGATTTTTATTTTACTGCAATCTAAAGTTTCAGAATCTCTAACGGAGAGCAGATATCAATCTCGATCGCTGTATGATTTTAAAAATCAAAATGCAGCCTGGTTTTTGAAAAAGACGGTGAAATATTATAGGTTTTATATTAAAATAGACTTATATAATACACAGGAGGAAACGACTATGCCATGTACCACAATTTTAATTGGAAAAAACGCAACTTATGACGGCTCCACGATTGTTGCGAGAAATGAAGATTCTCCGTCAGGGGAGTTCTGTGCCAAAAGACTGGAGGTTATGAAGCCGGAAGATCAGCCGAGACTTTATAAATCTGTGCTTTCTCATGTGGAGATCCCTCTTCCTGAAACTCCGTTCCAGTATACATACCTTCCAAACAGTGATACTGTGGAGGGAATCTGGGGCGCTTACGGTGTCAACGAAAAAAATGTTTCCATGACAGCAACAGAAACTCTTACAACCAATGCCAGAGTGGCCGGCGGGGATCCACTGGTACGCTACAAGAAATCCGAGGGCAACGAGCCGGAAATCGTGGGAGGTATCGGAGAGGAGGATATGGTGACAATTACTCTTCCCTATATTTCTTCTGCAAGAGAGGGAGTAGAACGTCTGGGAATGCTTCTGGAAACCTATGGAACTTATGAGATGAACGGAATTGCATTTCAGGATGAAAATGAGATCTGGTGGCTGGAAACAATCGGAGGACATAACTGGATCGCAAAAAAAGTTCCTGATAATGAATATGTGGTTATGCCTAACCAGTTTGGAATTGACAGTTTTGATCTGGATGATGCTTACGGTAAAAAAGAAAACCATATGTGTTCCTTCAGCCTGAAAAAACTGATCCAGGAGAATCATCTGGACGTGCGTATGGATCCCGAGGAAGAGTTTAATCCCAGAACAGCCTTTGGTTCTCATGAGGATGCAGACCATGTTTATAATACTCCCCGTGCATGGGTGATGCTTCGGTATTTTAATCCCAGAACCTTTGACTGGGACGGACCGGATGCAGAATACAGACCGGAGGATGACGATCTTCCCTGGTCTCTTATTCCGGAAAAAAAGATCACACTGGAAGAGGTAAAATGGATACTTTCTAATTATTATCAGGGAACTCCTTATGATGTTTACGGAAAGGACACCGGAGCAGGCAGGTACAGACCTATCGGTATCAGCAGGAATAATGCTCTTGGACTTGTTCAGATCCGTCCTTATATGCCGGAGGACCTGAAGGTGCTGCAGTGGGTTGCACTGGGTTCCAATGTGTTTAATGCCATGATTCCTCTTTATCCTGGAGTGGATAAAATGCCGGAGTATCTTTCAAAGGCTTATGTGAAGCCGACAACAGAGAATTTTTACTGGGCAAACCGTATTATCGCAGCTTTGGCTGACCCGCATTTTTATGAGAATCAGTCAAATATTGAACGTTATCAGCTTTCATCAGACCGTAAGGTATATGAAATGATCCGAAAATTTGATCAGGAATTTCTGAACAAAGAGCCAGAGGATAAAAAGGCGTTTTTTGAAGCTGCAAATCAGGAAATTTCTGATTTTATCCAGGAAAAAACAACAGAGCTGCTGGATAAGGTTCTGTTTACTTCAAGCTGTCTGATGAGAAACGGATTTTCCAGAAGTGATGCATAAGCAGAAAGGATATTTATCCTTCCCGACTGTCCAAGATCAGTTCACAGGAAATATCCGTGAATTCTCCGGAGAGAATCTGGTTCAGCCGATTGGTTGCTTCATGAAGTTGGCATACATTCAGGCTGTCAGAATTTATCCGAAAATAAATAGCAACCCATAGCTGTCTTCCTGTACGGGCAATATCGTAAAAAACAGGATGAAAGGAAAAATCTTTCAGGATACCGGAAGAAAGCTCCTTAATTCTGCCAACTGTTTTTTTGTCAGGTGAAAAAAGGAAAAGCTCTCGAAAAGTTTCCATAAGCATTTTGATGCTTTCCGGAATCATAAGTATCATAATAAAAATAGCGACTAACTGGTCAAAATATGGAGCCAAAAAATCAAAAGGAGTATTTTTTAACTGAGTTGCAATAAAAAAAGCACCCGACATACCAATACTGTATGCTACATCAATTTTCCAGCCCAGGATCTCTGCTTTTACGGTAGGAGAGGAAACATTGCGGCTCATGAATTTCATGATCAGAAAAATACCCAGACTGACAAGTCCGACCATGAACTGAAACAGGGAAACCTGTCCTTTGTTAATATTATTTCCGCCAGAAAGAAGGCTTTCAATAACATCAGCAAGAACACTGACTGTTACAGAAGTCAGCATTATATTTTTGACAAGGATAAAAAAGGATTCTACCTGAAAGAAACCATAGGGTCTTTTTTCAGAAACCGGTTTATGGAATAATGGTGTCAAAAACAGGATCAGTACAATAAAGATTAGTTCAGATGCATCATAAAGTGCATCCATAAGAGTAGACTGGGAATGACTGTATACAGCATAGACCAGTTCGGCGGCTACAAAGAACAGTCCACTGATAAATGACAGAAGCAGGATCCTTTTTTCAAGAATTTCTTTTGAGTTTTTGGCAGGTTCAGATGTCATGCTTACTCCTTTCAGACAATTCGCATAAAAAATGTATGTGTATAATGAAAGGTATTATATAACAACCCTAAAATAAAGTAAACACCTGTCAGACTTTCAAAAATATATTTATATCCGGTCGAAAAGATCTCGGATTTTTGGAATAATCAGGGAAAGGACTTGACAGATAGAAATTATAGACTTTATAATATAATCTGTATATATGATCACGTAAAAACGTTGATGGAGACAGTAGACCGCAGACATTTTAGAGTGACTGAAAAGAAATCGAACGCTGCAGAGAGCCGGGGGCAGGTGGAAGCCCGGTGCAAGTAGGAACGGCCGAATATCACTCCGGAGTTTCTTTCCCGAAATTGGAAAAAAGTAGGGACAGACGGTGTTCCCGCCGTTAAGTGGGACAGATATCGGCAGGATTCTGCCCGTATTGTGTAACAGGTGGTGCGAAGAAGCGTAGATTCAGCTCTCGTCCTTTTACAGGACGAGGGCTCTTTTATTATAGAAGTCCCGGAAAGCGGATGTGCAGATTGCAGATTTATCTGCATAGATGCACATACATTTGACGGGCTGACACATATGAGCAAGAAGGACGACAGGACGCATTGCGAATGTGTGTGCGATTGCGGGAGTACTCAGTACGGAGCAATCGACTTCTATAATAAAATAAAACAACAAGGAAAGAATTGTAAAATGTAATACTGAACAGGAGGAAGCAATCGTGTATCAGAAGGTAGATACGAACCTGAACTTTGTTGACCGTGAAAAAAAGGTGGAACAGTTCTGGAAAGAGAACAAAATTTTTGAAAAAAGTATGGACAGCCGTAAGGAAGGAGAAACCTATACCTTTTATGACGGACCGCCAACCGCTAACGGCAAGCCTCACATTGGCCATGTACTGACTCGTGTTATCAAGGATATGATTCCAAGATACCGTACAATGAAGGGCTGTATGGTTCCGCGTAAGGCAGGTTGGGACACTCACGGTCTCCCGGTAGAGCTTGAGGTAGAGAAAAAGCTTGGCCTTGACGGCAAGGAACAGATCGAGGCTTACGGTATGGAGCCGTTTATCCAGCAGTGTAAGGAAAGTGTCTGGAAATACAAGGGAATGTGGGAAGATTTTTCTTCTACAGTTGGTTTCTGGGCAGATATGGATCATCCGTATGTAACCTATGATGATAATTACATTGAGTCTGAGTGGTGGGCTCTGAAAGAGATCTGGAACAAAAATCTTCTTTACAAAGGATTTAAGATCGTGCCTTACTGCCCGCGCTGCGGAACTCCTCTTTCTGCACAGGAGGTTTCCCAGGGCTACAAGACTGTAAAAGAGCGTTCTGCTATTGTACGTTTTAAAGTGGTTGGCGAGGAGGCATATTTCCTTGCATGGACAACCACACCGTGGACACTGCCGTCCAACCTTGCGCTCTGCGTAAACCCGGATGAGACTTACTGTAAGGTAAAGGCCGCAGACGGTTATACTTATTACCTGGCTGAGGCCCTTATGGACAAGGTTCTGGGCAAGCTTGCAAAAGAGGATGAAAAAGCATACGAGATCCTGGAAACCTATAAGGGAAAAGATCTGGAATATAAAGAGTACGAACCTCTCTGGGAGTGCACCAGAGAAGCAGCGGCAAAGCAGAAGAAAAAAGCGCATTTCGTAGTATGTGACAGCTATGTTACCATGAGCGACGGTACCGGTATCGTTCATATTGCTCCGGCATTTGGTGAGGACGATAACCGTGTGGGACGCGATTACAACCTTCCGTTCGTACAGTTTGTAGACGGACAGGGAAATATGGCCAAAGAAACTCCATATGCAGGTGTATTTGTAAAGAAAGCAGATCCCCTTGTACTTGTTGACCTGGACAAAGAAGGCAAGCTTTTTGACGCGCCGAAATTTGAGCATGATTATCCGCACTGCTGGAGATGTGACACACCGCTTATTTACTATGCGCGTGAGTCCTGGTTCATTAAAATGACAGCAGTGAAGGAAGACCTGATCCGCAACAACAATACCATCAACTGGATTCCGGAGAATATCGGTAAGGGACGTTTCGGCGACTGGCTGGAAAATGTTCAGGACTGGGGTATTTCCAGAAACCGTTACTGGGGAACACCTTTAAATATCTGGCAGTGTGAATGCGGACATATGCATTCTGTCGGAAGCCGTCAGGAGCTCTTTGAGATGAGCGGTGATGAGAAGGCAAAAACTGTGGAACTTCACCGTCCGTATATTGACGAGATCACTCTGAAGTGTCCGGAGTGCGGCGGAACCATGCACCGTGTACCGGAGGTTATTGACTGCTGGTTTGATTCAGGAGCAATGCCTTTTGCGCAGCATCATTATCCATTTGAAAATCAGGATCTGTTTGAGCAGCAGTTCCCGGCAGATTTTATTTCCGAGGCAGTCGACCAGACAAGAGGATGGTTCTATTCTCTTCTGGCAGAGTCTACCCTGCTGTTTAAAAAGGCTCCTTACAGAAATGTTATTGTTCTGGGACATGTTCAGGATGAAAACGGACAGAAGATGAGTAAGTCCAAAGGAAATGCGGTAGATCCTTTTGACGCTCTGGAAAAATACGGCGCAGACGCTATCCGCTGGTATTTCTATATCAACAGCGCTCCGTGGCTGCCGAACCGTTTCCACGGCAAAGCTGTTGTGGAAGGACAGCGTAAATTCATGAGCACTCTGTGGAACACTTATGCGTTCTTTGTGCTTTATGCAAATATTGACGAGTTTGACCCGACAAAATACAATCTGGACTATGACAGCCTTCCGGTTATGGACAAATGGCTTCTCAGCAAGCTGAATTCTGTGGTAAAAGCTGTTGACGAAAACCTTGCTTCCTACAAAATTCCGGAGAGTGCAAGAGCACTTCAGGAATTTGTGGACGAAATGAGTAACTGGTATGTAAGAAGAAGCCGTGAGCGTTTCTGGGCAAAGGGAATGGAGCAGGATAAGATCAATGCATACATGACCCTGTACACAGCTCTTGTGACAATCTCCAAGGCTGCAGCTCCTATGATTCCGTTTATGACAGAGGATATGTACCAGAACCTTGTAAGAAGCGTAGATCCGTCTGCTCCGGAAAGTATCCATCTCTGTGATTTCCCTGAGG
>NZ_HF999021.1:0-3968 GCF_000433815.1 Blautia sp. CAG:257 | reverse complement strand
GGATATGGAAGCTCTTCTGAAAGTGGTTGTTCTTGGCCGTGCAGCAAGAAATACTGCAAATATCAAGAACCGTCAGCCTATCGGAACTATGTTTGTAAAGGCTGAGAAGGAAATGGATCAGTTCTATACAGATATCATTGCAGATGAGCTGAATGTAAAAGAAGTAAAATTTGCAAAGGACGTTGAATCCTTTATTTCCTACAGCTTCAAGCCTCAGCTTCGCACAGTGGGACCAAAATACGGAAAACTTCTGAACGGTATCCGCACAGCTCTTACAGAGCTTAATGGAACAGAGGCTATGAAAGAACTGAAGGAAACAGGACTTCTTACTCTGGATATTGACGGAAACAAAGTGGAACTGGCTGAAGAAGATCTTCTGATCGAGACAGCTCAGACAGAGGGATATGTAACAGAAACAGACGGAGATACTTCTGTAGTTCTTGATACAAACCTGACTCCGGAACTGATCGAGGAAGGATTTGTACGGGAGATCATCAGTAAGATTCAGACAATGAGAAAAGAGGCTGGCTTTGAGGTTATGGATAAGATCCATGTTTATGCAAAAGACAATCAGCGCATTATGGATATTATGGAAAACCACAGGGATGAAATCATGTCTGAGGTTCTGGCAGAGGAGATCACTCTGAACGAAACTGATGGTTATGTAAAAGAATGGAGCATTAACAAAGAGAATGTAGTTCTTGGTGTAACCAGAAAGTAGGAGGAAAAAGAAATGATAGATAAGCAGTTCAAAAAAGAGGCTTTTAAAGAAAGCGTAAAAGAAAATGTAAAATTTCTGTATCGCAAAACCCTTGAAGAGGCAACTCAGGAACAGATTTTTCAGGCAGTCAGCTATACAGTAAAGGATGTTATCATTGACAACTGGCTTGAGACACAGAATGCATATCAGAAACAGGATCCGAAGATTGTATACTATATGTCCATGGAGTTCCTTATGGGCCGCGCTCTGGGCAACAATCTTCTGAACCTGACAGCCTATGGCGAGGTAAAGGAAGCTCTTGAGGAACTGGGTCTTGATCTCAATGTAATTGAAGATCAGGAGCCGGATCCGGCTCTTGGAAACGGCGGTCTTGGACGTCTGGCAGCCTGCTTCCTGGATTCTCTTGCAACTCTGAATTACTGTGCCTATGGCTGCGGTATCCGTTACCGTTACGGTATGTTCAAGCAGGAGATCAAGGATGGTTTCCAGCTTGAGGTTCCGGATAACTGGCTGAAAAACGGTTATCCTTTTGAACTGCGCCGTCCGGAATATGCCAAGGAGGTTCACTTCGGCGGATATGTCCGTGTGGAATATGACCCGGCAACCGGATCAAACAGATTTATCCATGAGGGATATCAGGCAGTAAAGGCAGTGCCTTTTGACATGCCGATCCTGGGATATAACAATAAGATCGTAAATACTCTCCGCATCTGGGATGCAGAGCCCATCGTAGACTTCGGACTGGATTCCTTTGACAAGGGTGATTACAAGAAAGCTGTAGAGCAGGAAAACCTTGCCCGCAATATCGTCGAGGTGCTTTATCCTAACGACAACCATATGGCAGGTAAGGAGCTGCGTCTGAAACAGCAGTACTTCTTTGTTTCCGCAAGTCTTCAGGCTGCAATCGAGAAGTACAAGAAAAATCACAGCGATATCCGCAAGCTGTATGAAAAAGTGGTATTCCAGATGAACGATACTCATCCTACAGTAGCTGTTGCAGAGCTGATGCGTATCCTTATGGATGAGGAAGGTCTTGGATGGGACGAGGCATGGGAGGTTACAACAAAATGTGTTGCGTACACCAATCATACCATTATGTCCGAGGCGCTGGAAAAATGGCCTATCGAGCTGTTCTCCAGACTGCTTCCCCGTGTATATCAGATCATTGAGGAGATCAACCGCAGATTTATCCTTGAGATCCAGGCAAAATATCCGGGCAACTATGAGAAGATCAAGAAAATGGCCATTATTTATGACGGCCAGGTAAAAATGGCTCATCTTGCCATTGTTGCAGGATTTTCTGTAAACGGTGTTGCCAGACTGCACACAGAGATCCTGAAAAATCAGGAACTGAAGGATTTCTATGAGATGATGCCGGAAAAATTCAACAATAAGACAAACGGTATCACACAGAGACGTTTCCTTCTTCACGGAAACCAGCTTCTGGCAGACTGGGTAACAGATCATATCGGTCCGGACTGGATCACAGATCTTTCTCAGATCAGCAAGCTGAAGCTTTATGTGGATGATGAGAGAGCGCAGCAGGAGTTTATGAACATCAAATACCAGAACAAAGTCCGCCTTGCAAAATATATTCTGGAACATAATGGTGTCGAGGTAGATCCTCATTCCATTTTTGACGTTCAGGTTAAGAGACTTCATGAGTACAAACGTCAGCTTCTGAATATCCTGCATGTGATCTATCTTTATGATAAGATAAAAAGAAATCCAGGTATGGAATTTTATCCAAGAACCTTTATTTTCGGAGCAAAGGCTTCCGCAGGCTATGCCCGTGCCAAAAAGATCATCAAGCTGATCAACTCAGTTGCAGATGTTGTAAACAACGATAAATCCATTGATAACAAGATCAAAGTTGTATTCATTGAAAATTACCGTGTATCCAACGCAGAGATGATCTTTGCAGCAGCAGACGTTTCCGAGCAGATCTCTACTGCAAGTAAAGAAGCTTCCGGTACAGGTAATATGAAGTTTATGCTGAACGGCGCTCCTACACTGGGAACCATGGACGGCGCCAATGTGGAGATCGTTGAGGAAGTAGGCGAAGAAAATGCCTTTATTTTCGGCCTCAGTTCTGATGAAGTTATCAACTATGAAAACAATGGCGGTTATGATCCGAATGTGATCTACAATACAGATGGTGAGATCCGTCAGGTTCTTATGGAACTGATCAATGGAACCTTCTCTAATGATACAGAGCTGTTCAGAGATCTGTATGATTCTCTGCTTCATGGAAACGGCTATGACAAAGCTGACCAGTACTTTATCCTGGCTGATTTCAGAGCTTATGCAGCAGCGCAGGAAAAAGTGGAAGAGGCTTACAGAGATGAAAAACGCTGGGCTCGAATGGCAATGATGAACACTGCCTGCAGCGGAAAATTTACTTCTGACCGCACTATTCAGGAGTATGTAGATGATATGTGGCATCTGGACAAAGTAATTATCAAATAATGAAATATATTTACAGGCAGCCTGCTTTTCAGAGCAGACTGCCTGTGTTGTTTACAGAATTATTCTGTGAACGGAACTGCTGAGGCGTCATTCCGGTGTGCTTTTCAAAACACGGGTCAGGTTTATTTCCACAGAAACAGTTTTGGGAGAGTCTGATTTCCGAGATATGATCTGTGGGAATAAAATGTTTTTTGTGTGTCATAAGATATGTGGAGAAAGTCCCGGAGGATAAAGGTATGACATATTTATGGGGCGGAATGATACTTATTGGCGTTTTGTACGGCGCTTTTGCAGGAAATCTTCAGGCTGTAACAGAAGCAGTTGTTTCCTCAGCAGGGGAGGCGGTGAGCCTTTGTATTACAATGGCAGGAATTACAGCCATGTGGACAGGTATCATGAAAATTGCGGAAAATGCCGGGCTGGTGTCGCAGCTTGCAGGAAGGATGAGGCCTGTTCTTAAATTTCTGTTTCCCGGTCTGGAACCGGATTCCCCGGCCTGTCATTATATTTCTCTGAATTTTTTATCAAATCTTTTTGGGATTTCCTGGGCAAGCACCAGCGCAGGACTAAAAGCAATGGAGGAACTGGACCGTCTGAATAAGGAGGAGTGCAGAAGATATGGAAAAACAGGAAGACGCAGTCCACGTACAGCAAGTTCTGCCATGTGTACCTTTATGATCATAAACGTTTCTTCTCTTCAGCTGATCCCGCTAAATATGATCGCATACAGAACAAAATACGGAAGCGCTGATCCGGCTGCTATTGTCGGCCCGGCCAT
>NZ_HF999020.1:0-1926 GCF_000433815.1 Blautia sp. CAG:257 | reverse complement strand
TATATAGTCAAGTCTTTTTCCTTTAAAATCAAGGTTTTTTTAATGTTTCATCAATAAATATCTCAGAAGAAAGAGCCATAGGAATGGACATTTCTCTGTATCTGGTACGAAAGTAGTGGATTTTGGGTACACGAAGTAAAACGTCTTCTTTTTTCATTCTACATGGCCTTGTGTATACCCATCCATCTACGGCAGCGAACCTCCCATGTCTACCAGGATCATCAGTCTATCGCTGAGTCCTAACTTCTCTCGTCCCGCCTGTCCATAACCAGGGTGTCAGCTTAGCTCCTTTACAGGGTCATGCCCTCTGGAAAATATTCCTGCCGACTACTGGCTCATTCTTTGTTTTTTGTATTACTGACTTCTTTTCCGTAACAGCACCTTTCAGTGGACGTTTTCCTGTTACATTCTGTTTGTTACTTCCAGCTATCATGGCTGGTCCCAGCCTTCCAACTCTTCCTCTCAAAGGCTCAGACCGGCCATGATACACTGTCTTACTTCTTTTTATGCTGCTGACTGCATTCCTGGTCTTACAATGTCTCTTAACATCTTCTGACCGTCATAATCTATGCCTTTTGTCAGTATCGTATAAAATATCCGGATCAGTTTACATGACACCGCTATCACCGACTGCATCTTCTTTAGTGGGTTTTTCTCCCTCGTCCTGTAATAATGATGGATCTCTTTGAATTCTTTGTTTTTCCCGATCACAGATATCGCTGCTTCATACAATGCATATCTCAATCGCTTTCTTCCCCTGTGGCTGATCCTGCTTTCCCCGTTATGTTTTCCGGAGCTGTCTGCAACAATGGCATATCCCGCCAGCTTCTGCACCTGTTTCGGATTATCAAAACGTTCAATATCTCCAACTTCGGCAATAAAACAGCTTACCGTTTTTATTCCGATCCCACAGATTCCCATCAATTTATCTATATATGGGATCTCAGAAAGTAATTCCTCTATCTCTTCCATAAGTTCATCCATACGGCTCTTATAGATCTCATAGTCATTTAACAGGTTTCGGATCTCTTTCCTTGCGCTTCTCGGTGCTTCCGTATTTCCGATGCTGTGCTCCGCTGCTGTTACCAGGGTCTTTGCCCTCTTTATCCCAGCGCCTTTCAGCCTTGCATCCCTCCATATCTTATTGACACCGTCCACTCCAAGTCCTTTGATATCACAAGGCAAGGGTGCCTGTTTTATCACCATCAGTCCGCTTACCGCATCCGGATTCCTGTAAACGTCTTTTATCTCTGGAAAATAGATGCTGAACCAGCGGGCGATCCTGTTTTTGATCCTTGTGATCTCTTCCTGTGTCTGGATGCGGAGGTTAGACAGATTTCTGATCTCCGCATAGATCCCGGTTGGAATATATGGATAAGAGAATCTTCCTTCATTTACCAGACCTGCAATTGTTTTTGGATCTTTACGGTCATTCTTATTCGGATTATTGTCATCCAGTTCTTTGGATTTCTTGACATGATGCGGATTTACATGTACCGGCCTCATTCCCTGTCCCTGCAGGTACGCTCCAAGGTTTAGCCAGTAGTGGCCGGTTGGTTCCATTCCCGGAATCACCTTTTCCATTTCGTGTTTCTCTGCTATATCATCCATCCATGCTTTGAATGAAGCAAATCCATCTTCATCGTTACTGAAAGCAAACGGCTTTTTTGAGTACTCATAATTGCGCCAGCTAAAAGCCCTTGCATAATGGGTTTCACTTCCCACATCAATACCAACGATCAAAGTTTTTTCCGTAATAGATGCAATTTTTGCGTTTTGTGTGTTATAATTCATTTCAAGTACCTCACTGTTTAATAAGATTTTTACTAACCCTGCAAAGTCAGTAATCTTATTTTACTCTGAGGTATTTTTTTATCAACCTTCTTTCTGGGAATTCCTTATATTTGAATTATACAAGAAGCTCCT
>NZ_HF999019.1:0-1188 GCF_000433815.1 Blautia sp. CAG:257 | reverse complement strand
AAAAGTACAACGACTTTAAATCTTGGGGTAGGATTGGCAAGACAAGGAAAAAAAGTGTTATTGATCGATGCGGATCCACAGGGAAGCTTAACTGCAAGTCTTGGATATGTAGAACCGGATGATATTGGAACAACTCTTGCAACTATTATGATGAATATTATCAATGACGAGGAAATTGCTGAGGAAGAAGGCATTTTACATCATGAGGAACAAGTGGATCTCCTACCGGCCAATATTGAGTTATCAGCCTTGGAAGTAACTATGAGTAATGTAATGAGCAGGGAGCTGATCATGAAGGAATATATTGATACGATGCGATCACGATACGATTATATTTTGATTGATTGTATGCCGAGCTTGGGAATGATGACCATCAATGCTTTAGTAGCTTCTGATACGGTTTTGATACCTGTACAAGCTGCATATCTGCCGGTTAAAGGACTTCAACAGTTGATCAGGACTATTTCTATGGTAAAGAAGAGATTGAACCGAAAGCTGACGATACAGGGAATTCTTTTGACAATGGTGGATTTTCGTACTAATTACGCCAAAGATATTGCTTCCAGAGTGAGAGAAACTTATGGATCTAAGATTTCTATCTTTGAAAATGTCATTCCACTATCAGTTAAGGTAGCTGAAGCAAGTGCGGAAGGAAAAAGTATTTATTGTCATTGTCCAAAGGGAAAAGTATCTATGGCTTATGAAAATCTGACACAGGAGGTTTTGGAAAATGAAAAGTAGAAGCGCAGAAAAAATCAAATTGACAAGCATTGATGAATTGCTGGGAGTAGTCAATGAAGAATCGGCAATGGAGATTGATATCAGTAAAATTCATGCTTTTAAGGATCATCCATTTAAGGTATTGGATGACGAAAAGATGACAGACTTGGTGGAGAGTGTAAAGGCAAAAGGGATACTGACACCAGTTTTGTTACGATCCGATGGTGAAGATGGATATGAGATGATATCAGGTCATCGAAGAATGTACGCGGCTATTAGAGCTGGCTTGGAAACAATTCCTGCAATTGTCAGAGAGCTGTCAGATGATGATGCAGTAATCGCCATGGTAGATGCCAATATTCAACGAGAAGAGTTACTTCCGAGTGAAAAAGCATTTGCTTATAAGATGAAACTGGATGCGATGAAGAGACAGGGAAAAAGAGCTGATTTAACTTGTGGTCATAATGG
>NZ_HF999018.1:88988-89563 GCF_000433815.1 Blautia sp. CAG:257 | reverse complement strand
GCATGGTATTTTCATGCACTATTTTTAAGTCCTCGTAATATTTTGGCACAATCACAACGCGTTCCTCCCTGGTTTCTTTTACTTTTCCTTTGTTTTAACATTATTTTACGCCTTATTTACATAGACCGTCCATAAACTTCATTGGACAAAATATGCACAAAATGATACACTTTTATAACACAGAAGTTTTTTTTAACAGGAGGGATCATTATGTATATCAATTCCGGCTATCTGCATAATTCTTTGTTGGATTTTAAGGACAAGACCCACCCCCTGGTGGTGGGAAGCTGCGGCACCTACCGTCTGATCCATCAGCCCAGGCTTCCCACCTACCGTCCAAGAGGAAGAATTGACTATCAGCTGCTTTATATTACTGCAGGAAAAGGACATTTCTTTTTTGACAATAAAGAACAGATTATAGAAGCCGGGCACATGATTTTATATAAGCCCAGAGAAATGCAGAAATATGTTTATTACGGAGCAGACCAGACAGAGGTTTACTGGGTGCATTTTACAGGCAGCAATGTAAAAAATATTTTAAAGGAATATGGTTTATTTGAAACAGGACGGGTGAT
>NZ_HF999018.1:0-88906 GCF_000433815.1 Blautia sp. CAG:257 | reverse complement strand
AAATGATCCAGGAGTTGCAGCTTACCAGACCTCATTATGAAGAATACCTTTCAATCCTGCTGCGGGAACTGTTTCTTTTAGTCAGCCGTCAGGCCCCTGTGGGCACAGCACAAAACCGGATTCTTCAAAAAGAAATGGAAGCTGCCACCCAGTTTTTCAATGAACATTTTACAGAAAACATTTCCGTGGAAGATTATGCCCTGTCCCGGCATATGAGTATCTGTTGGTTTATCCGCAGCTTCAAGCGCTACAACGGGGTTACGCCTATGCAGTATATTGTCAATCTCCGGATCACAAATGCAAAAACCCTGCTCCGCACTACAACCTACTCTGTCTCTGAGGTGGCTGCAGTTGTGGGCTATGAGAACCCTCTGTATTTCAGTAGACTGTTCAAAAAACAGACAGGACTTCCTCCTTCTGAATTCCGGAACACCAGCACAAATTTTCACAAATAAAATATACCGTACCAGTCTCTTACCCAAAAAATAAAACAGGAACCTGCAGATTTGCCATTTGTCATAAATACAAACCTGAAGTTCCTGTTTTCATCATGTGAATATATCCTTATCAGTATGGTCCGCGTCTGGGCTGACCTGCAGGATGATTATTTATCCTTGTGCTCTGTTTTCAGAGGAACTGCTTCCTCTGCCTGAAATACGTAGCCGCAGGAGCAGACAGTATCTTCTGTAAGCTTTCCGCGGGAAGTAAAGACTTCTACCTCTTTTCCACATTTCGGACATACTCTCTCTTCAATTACTGAAGTTCTGTGCTGGCTTTCGCATCCATCCATAACTGCCATATGTTTTTCCTCCTTTGATAAAAATATAGTGTTTATTCCGGCATTTCCCATGCCGTGATCTGCTTTCAGTATATCCCCGAAGACAGACTGCTGTCAATACCATTTTGGATAATTTTTGTCTGTTTTTCAGATTCTATATTACTGTTCACGACCTTCACAGCAACCTGGTCAAAATGTATTCCAAATTACCTTGGGCGATGGCATTTTGGCCTGTATGTCTCAGAATTTTGGAATATACATGCCAATATCCCCAAACACACAGGATAATATGCATTGCAGATTATTTTGCTGGCGGCAGGATGTCAGTCTCTTTTCCGGGAAAGGTAGGCCTCCCTTCCCTCCTCATAAAGATTTCTGCCCTCGCTGTCAATAATTACAACAAGCGGCATATCTTCCACATAAAGACGCCTTAAAGCTTCTGACTGAAGATCCTCATAAGCCACCAGTTCTGCTTTTTTGATGCATTTTGCAAGAAGGGCTCCGGCTCCTCCGATGGCTCCAAAATAAACTCCGCCATATTTTTTCATGGCTTCCACCACCTCCGGAAGGCGGGCTCCCTTTCCGATCATTCCTCTTGCCCCCACAGACATCATGGTTGGCGCATAAGCATCCATTCTTCCGCTTGTAGTAGGACCTGCAGAACCGATCACCTGACCCGGTTTGGCAGGGGTAGGACCTACATAATAGATGGTAGCGTCCTTTGGATCAAAGGGCAGCTCTTCTCCTCTTTCCAGAGCCTCGCACATTCTCTTATGGCCGGCATCTCTGGAGGTATAGATTTCTCCTGTGAGATAAACAGAGTCTCCTGCACGAAGGCTTCTTGCAATTTCTTCTGTAAGTGGTAAAGTAATATGTCGTTCCATCTTAAAGCACCTCCGTCTTATGTCTGGTCACATGGCAGCTGATGTTGATCGCACAGGGCATTCCTGCAATATGTGTGGGCATGGTTTCAATATTTAATCCCACTGCAGTTGTTCTGCCGCCAAAGCCCTGAGGCCCGATTCCAAGCTCATTGATCTTCTGAAGCATTTCCTTTTCCAGGTCTGCATAGTAAGAATCCGGATTTTCTGAATCCACTGGACGCATCAGCGCTTTTTTCGCAAGAAGAGCTGCTTTGTCAAAGGTTCCGCCGATCCCTACGCCAACCACCATTGGCGGACATGGATTGGGGCCTGCAGCTTCTACTGTTTCCAGAATAAAATCCTTGATGCCCTGAATGCCTGCAGACGGCTTAAACATACGGATGGCGCTCATATTTTCACTTCCAAAGCCCTTAGGCCCTACAGTGATTTTGATCTGCTCTCCGGGAACGATCTCTGTGTAGAGCATGGCAGGCGTATTGTCTCCGGTATTTCCCCTGCGGACAGGATCCTTCACAACAGACTTGCGGAGATAGCCTTTGTCATAGCCTCTGCGAACACCCTCATTTACTGCTTCTGTAAGATCTCCTCCTGCAATATGTACATCCTGACCGATTTCCAGGAACACGCAGGCCATTCCGGTATCCTGACAGATCGGAACCTCCTCAGCTTCTGCGATCTGATAATTTTCAATAATATTATCCAGAACACCTCTGGCAATTTCTCCGTCCTCGCATGCCCTGCATGTCTGAATGGCCTGTTTCATATCCTCCGGCAAAACTGTATTTGCCTCTATGCAGAGACGTTCAATTACCTCTGTGATCTGTGATGCTTGAATTTCACGCATGATGACACCTCTTTTATGTAGTTTAAAATCATTATTTGTAAAATTATTTTAACGCAAACAGCAACGTTGCGCAAGAAATATATGAAGGGAAAATTTTCTGCCGGGAGCTTCATTAGCCTGTCCCGAAAGCTGCCAAAAGCGGACATGTACTGTCCTTTTCACAGTCATGTCCGCTCTTTTTAATTTTTTTTAATAAAATTCATTATGAAGAAGCTCATGCTCTTTGCCCTTAAGAAGAGTATCGTACAGCTCCACCACAAGAGGATTTTCATCTGATTTTTTAATGATCATGGTATTGTCTGCATTGTAAAGTCCCTTTGCTCTGGCTGCCTTTGTTCTGTCGCCGGCTCTTGTAGGCTGGCCACCGCCCATAATACAGCCGCGTCTGCAGGCCATAACCTCGATCAGATGATATTCCGCCTCGCCGTTTTTTACTCGTTCCATAACCGTTCTGGCATTTGCCAGTCCGCTTGTTACGCAGACCTTGATTTCCATTCCTTTATAAGGAACGCTGAATTCCTTGATTCCCTCATCGCCTCGAACGCCGCACTCGGAAATCTCCCTCATGGCCTCCTTGGTATGTTCCGGAGAGAGACGTCTTAACACAGCCTCTGTTACGCCGCCGGTAACGCCAAAGATCACTCCGCCGCCGGAGCCAAAACCAAATGGCATATCGCAGGCTTCCGGCTCCAGTGCCGCAAAATCAAGTCCGAAGTTGTTGATCATCCGGATCAGTTCCGTTGTTGTGATCACAATATCTGTGTCCTGTTCTCCCTTTGTAAAGCTGTTGGGACGGATTGCCTCCGCCTTCTTGGCTGTACATGGCATAATGGAAACCATTACTGTCTTTTTGCCCTGAGCGTTTTCCGGATCGCGGAAATACTCCTTGATCACTGCAGACATCATCTGCTGCGGAGATCTGCAGGTTGAAATATTAGGAATAAATTCTTTATACTGGTCTGTGACAAATTTTACCCAGGCCGGACAACAGGAAGTAAGAAGCGGAAGGTTCTCGCCTTTTTCCACTCTTCTCAAAAACTCTGCACTTTCTTCCATAATGGTAAGATCCGCACTGAAGGTTGTATCATAAACTTCATCAAAGCCCATTCGGTGAAGCGCATTGACGATTTTTCCCATTACGCTGCGTCCCTTGGGCTGTCCGTAATGGTCGCCTACTGCCACACGGACTGCCGGAGCAACCTGTGCAACTACGCGTACATTGGGATCTGAAAGAGCATCCCACACCTCGTCCATATGCGTTTTTATAGAGATGGCTCCTGTAGGGCAGAATACACGGCACTGTCCGCAGTTCACGCAGTTGGTTTCTGCAATTTTTTTATTAAAGGCAGGCATTACCATTGCCTCTGTGCCGCGGAAAGCAAAGCCAAGAGCTCCGATTCCCTGAAGCTCTTCACAGGCGCGTACACAGTCGCCGCACAAAATGCATTTGTTTGGATCCCGTACCAGAGACGGTGAGCTGGTATCAAGCTCCCGCACCTCTCTTGTATTTTCAAAACGGATATCTCTTACGCCCAGACGATGCGCCAGTTCCTGAAGGATACACTCTCCGCTCTTAATACAGGTGGTACAGTCTCTGCAGTGAGCTGCAAGAAGCAGTTCCACGATCAGCTTACGATATTTTTTGATCCTTCCGGAGTTGGTGTAGATTACCATTCCATCTCTCGGTTCTTCAGAACAGGAAGCAAAAGTCCTGCCTCTGTCATCCTCTACTGTACACAGACGGCATGCGCCAAAGGTAGAAACCTCGGAATGGTAGCACAGTGTCGGTATATTAATGCCTGCTTTACGGATTACAGTCAGGACATTTTTTTCATCGGTAAATTCAACTTTTCTACCGTCAATGGTCATTGTACCCATAATCGTTCCTCCCTTCTACGCTTCCACATAAATTGCATCAAAGTTACAGTTATCCTTACATGCACCGCACTTGATGCAGCGGTCATTATCAATATGATACGGATGCTTGATCTTTCCGGTGATCGCTCCGGCCGGACAGTTCTTGGCGCACTTGCCGCATCCGATACAGAACTCTTCATTAATGTGGAACTGGCGAAGGGCTGTACAAACCTTTGCACGGCATTTTTTATCCCGGATATGTTCCTCATATTCATCCCGGAAGCGTTTCAGAGTGCTGATAACCGGAAGAGGCGCGCTCTTTCCAAGTCCGCAGAGAGCCATGCTCTGGACCATGGTTGCAAGCTCTTCAAGCTCATCCAGATCTGACATTTTTCCTTTTCCGTCAACGATCCGCTCCAGAATCTCCAGCATACGTTTCGTGCCTTCACGGCAGGGAACACATTTTCCGCAGCTTTCCCTCTGGGTAAAGCTCATAAAGAAACGGGCAACTTCTACCATACAGGTATTTTCATCCATAACTACCAGACCGCCGGAACCCATAATGGCATCCAGTTTTTTTACAGAATCAAAATCAAGGGGCTGATCAAGCTGTTCATCTACCAGACAGCCGCCGGAAGGGCCGCCGATCTGAACGCCTTTAAATGCAGCGCCGCTCTTTAAGCCTCCGCCGATGTCATAGATAATATGACGCAGAGTGGTACCCATAGGAACCTCGATCAGTCCGGTATTTTCAATAGATCCTGTAAGAGAAAACGTCTTTGTTCCCGGGCTTCCCTCTGTTCCGATGGTACGGAACCAGTCAGCTCCCTGAAGAATGATCTTGGGAACATTTGCATAAGTTTCTACATTATTCAGAACCGTTGGTTTTTCCCACAGACCTTTTTCTACTGTACGGGGAGGTTTTACACGGGGCATGCCTCTGTTGCCCTCAATAGAAGCAGTCAGAGCAGATCCCTCGCCGCATACAAATGCGCCTGCGCCCCGGTTAATATGTAAGTGGAAGTTTACGCCGGAACCCAGGATATTGTCTCCCAGAAGTCCGTAAGCCTCTGCCTGTTCAATAGCCATACGCAGTCTTTTTACAGAAAGAGGATATTCTGCACGCACATAGATATATCCGTTTTCAGCGCCTACTGCATAAGCGGCGATCACCATACCTTCGATCATCTTATAGGGATCGCCCTCCATAACGGAGCCATCCATAAATGCGCCCGGGTCTCCCTCGTCACCGTTACATACCACATAGCGGGTAGTTTCTTTCTGGCGGGCAACCTGTCCCCACTTCTTTCCAGCCGGGAAACCGGCTCCTCCGCGTCCTCTCAGCCCGGATTTTGTTACCTCGTCAATTACTTCCTGTGGCGTCATGTCAAAAAACGCTTTGGTCATGGCCTGGAAGCCGCCTGCTGCAATATATTCGTCTATGGACTCTGCATCGATCCTGCCGCAGTTTTCCAGAACGATACGGGTCTGCTGATTTAAAAACGGAATATCGTCCGGATGGGGGCAGATATTGTCATGATCTCTGTAAAAAAGCCTCTCTACCGGCTGTCCCTGAAGAACTGTACGGTCCACGATCTCTTTGCAGTCCTCCACCTGTACATGCACATACTGATAATCATACGGCTCGATCCTTACAAGAGGGCCCAGCTCACAAAGACCCTGGCATCCTGTTTTTACCACGCCAAGATGGGGAATATCTTTCTGCATCTCCACCTGCACTCCATCCAGATCAGAACAGAGCTTTGACATTTCATCATATATTTTCTGTGCTCCGGAAGCCATGCAGCCGGTACCGGAACAGACAAGAACACGGCAGGTATAGGTACTGATCGTATTCTGAACTTCTTTCTGCTTATTGAGCAGATCTTCCTTTGAAATTATACTCATGCCTTTTCACCTCTCAGTTTTTCCAACAGCTCCACCGCTTTTTCCGGTGTCATTTTCGGGTGCACTTCATCATTAACAGTCAATGTTGGAGCCAGTCCGCACGCTCCCAGACATGAAACTGTTTCTACGGTAAAAAGCATATCATCTGTGGTATGCTTTTTATGACTTAAGCCAAGTTCCTTCATCATGGCTTCTTTCACAGGCATGGATTTCCGCACATGACAGGCTGTTCCGTCACAAACCTTGATAATATATTTTCCCTTTGGTTCAAAAGAAAAGTTCTCATAAAATGTAGCCACACTGTAGGCCTTGGCCTCAGTCACACCGATCTGTTCCGCCACATAAGTGAGAAGCTCTCCGGGAAGATAGCGATATTCTGCCTGAATATCCTGCATAATAGGAATCAGGGACGCCGCTTTACGTCCATAGTGCTCAATAATCTCGTCCGTCTTTGTGTAATAAGACTGATCTAACATGCATTTCCCTCCTTAACGCTTGTACCCTTACCTTTCATCCATTGCATTGGTCATTTTCGCCAGTTACTCATGTTGTAATTATACATGACACAGGCAGTTTCCACAAGTACTATCTTCTGATTTTTCTGAAATTTTGTGAATTAACCAAAAAGTTTGTTATAGTTTAAACATTGTTGTTATTTTTTCTCCAATTATACAGATATTCTTACCGTAAACCATACAATTTATATCCATTTTTCAGCAAACTGGTCCAAATACAGGCCACTTTACCCCAAACGATAACATTTTTCCCCATATGTCTCACTTGTGCTTTTAAAAGTACAGGATAAATATTGATTTTAAAATTTTTTTCATATATGATTAGAAGAACTGGTAGACAAATATACACAAAGGAGATAGTGATTATGAGAAACCTGGATACTCCTGTAAAACAGATACGTCATAAAATTTTTACAGAAGTGGCAAAAGTCGGATTTGAATCCAAAGATGAAACTCTCATTCATGACATTGAGGCAATTCCCTATAACATTGTGGAAGAACGGGCACAGTACAGAGAGAGCATTTACCGTGAGCGTGCTGTGGCAAGTGAGCGTGTACGTCTTGCAATGGGACTTTCTCTCCGTCCGGAAAACAGAGCGGTTCATCTGACTTCAGGACTGGAAGCCAGCAATATTGATGAAAAATATTATGAACCGCCCCTTATGCAGGTAATTCCTTCTGCCTGTGCGGCCTGCCCTCCCAACAAATATATTGTCAGCGACATGTGCAGAGGCTGTGTGGCTCACCCATGTATGCAGGCCTGTCCCAAGGGCGCCATTTCCATGATCAATGGCAAATCCTGTATTGATCAGGATAAATGTATCAAATGCGGAAAATGTAAAGCCGTATGTCCTTATGATGCCATCTCTCACAATATCCGTCCATGCGAACAGGCCTGCGGCGTAAAGGCCATCGGAAGCGACGAACAGGGACGTGCAGAAATCCTGGATGACAAATGTGTTTCCTGCGGTATGTGTATGGTAAGCTGTCCTTTTGGAGCCATTTCTGACAAATCTCAGATTTTCCAGCTTGCCCACTCTCTGCGTGAAGGAAATAAGATCATTGCCATTGTGGCTCCTGCTTATATCAGTCAGTTCGGAGAGGACGTAACACCACGTAAATTTAAAACCGCCCTTGAGATCCTTGGCTTCTCCGATGTGTACGAGGTTGCTCTGGGAGCAGATATCGGAGCTATTTCCGAGGCGCACCACTATGCAAAGGAAGTTGCTACCGGAAACCTTCCGTTTCTTCTGACCTCCTGCTGTCCTTCCTGGTCCATGATGGCAAAGAAATTTTTCCCGGACATGATCGACAATATTTCTCAGGAGCTTACTCCTATGGTTGCCACTGCCCGTAAGGTAAAACAGGAGCATCCGGATGCCAAGGTTGTTTTCGTAGGTCCCTGTGCCTCAAAAAAACTGGAGGCTATGCGTACCTCTGTACGAAGCGATGTGGATTTTGTCGTGACCTTTGAAGAGCTTTCTGCCATGTTTGATGCCAGAGAGATCGATCCGACTTCTTTTGAGGGCGATGAATCTCTCCATAATGCCACTGCTGCCGGACGCGGCTATGCAGTTGCAGGCGGTGTGGCCGGCGCCATCGAAGCCTGTCTGAAAGAATATTATCCGGAAGTTCCGGTTCATATCGAACATGCGGAAACTCTTGCTGACTGCAAAAAAATGCTGACTCTTGCAAAGGCAGGCAAGCTGAAAGGATGTATGATCGAGGGTATGGCCTGTCCGGGCGGCTGCATGGGCGGTGCGGGAACCAACGTTCCCTTTGCAACATCCTCCAAAGCATTGAAGCAGTATCTTAAGGATTCTTCCAAAAAACTGCCGGAAAAAGAGCTGGAAGAAATCAAACTGGATTAAAGTAAATTACGCAGAAGGGGTTCTCTGACCGAACCCCTCTGCACTCCCCCGGCCGTGTCTGACGGGCGGAATGGATATAAGAAAGGTACAGTAGCTTCAGATAGTAGAAGGCGGAAGGTCTTTTAACACCTGTAACTATTGTACCTATTTGTATGAAATATTTTTATTTCCGGATTATTCTTCCTTCATATCTTCAAGCAGCTTTGTCAGCTTCTCCCCGTACCCGGCTCCGGCAGCCCAGCCGCCTCCGTTAGGGTTCTCCTGGATTCCCAGCCACTCCACATAGGGAGCGGAACCTCTTGTAACCATATCAAATCTGGAATCCACACAGTTTTCATTTAATTCCTCTGTGCTGGCATAAGCCTTCAGATGCTGGACCTGAGCCCGGATTCCGGTTCGCACATCCGGATAGGAATTTCCCTGTACTCCTCTGCCTGTTGTTCCAAGGCCGGAAAAGTTGTACTGACTTTCCACTGCGTCTCCGCCAAACTGAAGCCACCCTGTTTCCAGCATGGCCTGCACATAAACCACCTCTCCACGAACGCCTTCCAGTTCCGCTTCTTCCAGAATAATGCTGCAGAAATCCTCAATGGTCTCTGCACCGCCCTCTTTTAAAGAAGAAGGATACTCTGCCCCGTTTTCCTCATAAAGGGAGGTCATTTCTTCCAGAGTAACGGTGGTTGCTCCCATAATCGTATAATAGCCATAGGTATTATCTGTAGAATCATCTACAAAGCCCTCTGTCCCGGGACCACTTTCATAAGAATAGGAAGGCTTGCTGATCTGCCCTTCTTCTGAGTAGTCTGTTTCCCTGTCTTTGTTGTTTCCGTCAGTCTTTCCTGACAGGTTATCTGAGTCTCCGTTTTTCTGTACAGCTTTATTTTCTTCCTGAGGTTTCCTTACAGGGCCCTGTATTTCTGACGGATCAGGCGCTTTGTCTGCCAATGCAAAAACAGGCGCCCCGAAAATCAGAGCGCCCGTCAGGGTCAGATTCCCCCAGAAGAGCTTATTCTTCCGAGAAAAAATCATCCATTTACCTTTCTCATTGCTGCTTCTACCACATGGCCAACCAGAACAGATGTTGTAACACTTCCAACTCCGCCCGGTACCGGTGTGATAGCGTCTACGATCGGCTCAACTGCTGCATAGTCAACATCTCCGCAGAGCTTGCCTTCTGCATTTACATTGATACCTACGTCAATGATAGTCTGTCCTTCTCTTACATAATCAGCGCCTACAACGCCTGCGCGTCCTGCTGCTACGATCACAATATCAGCCTCTCTTGCAACAGACGGCATATCAACGGTTCTTGTGTGGCAGATAGTAACAGTTGCGTTTTTCTTAACCAGCATCATAGCTGCCGGTTTTCCTACTACAAGGCTTCTTCCGATCACAACTGCTTTTTTGCCTGTGCAGTCAATTCCGTAATGATCAAGAATTTCCATGCATGCCTGTGGTGTACATGGCGGGAAACCGATCTTTTTGCCTGTGAATACACCGGACATGGAAAGATCTGTCATACAGTCAACGTCTTTTTCTGCAGCAAGAGCATTTTCGATCACTGCCTGATCCAGATGCTTCGGAAGAGGACGGAACAGAAGAACGCCATGGATATGGTCGTCTTTGTTTACTTTATCAATTGTTGCAAGAAGCTCATCCTGGGAAACGTCTCCCGGAAGAAGGATTTTTTCACATGCTACGCCAAGTGTCTCGCAGCGTTTGGTAGCGCCTTTCTCATAGGAAATATCACTTGGATTCTCGCCAACACGGATAATGCACAGTGTAGGATTTACACCCTTTGCCTGAAGCTCTGCTACATTTGCTTTAATTTTCTCGTTCAGCGCTGCTGTTACTTCTTTTCCCAATAACTGTTTTGCCATTTTATTATTCCTCCTAAAATAAAACTGCTGTTTTTATAAAAATACTGCTGTTATTTCAGTCTTCCAAGAACACTGTCAAAGGTTTCGTCAGCAATCTTTGTATATTTCTCAAGCATTGCATCAGCTTTTCTGTTCAGCTCTTCTGCATACTCTCTGTCTGCCATGGATTTTGTGTTTATGTACACATTCAGGCTGGCGCCTTTTAAAGCTGCCTTGCAGAAAGCAGCGCCTACGCCTGCATCACTGATAGCAAGCTTGGAGCCCTTTGCGCCAAATTCCACGATCAGCTCAATAGCCTCGCAGCATTTTTCCATGATCTCCATCGGTACGGAGCAGGCATCCTTGAGAACGATCTCCATGACTCTTGCCTTTTCAGCCTTTTCTTCTTCCGTTTCTCTCGGCATTCCATATGCTTTGGAAAGAGGCTCAAATACTTCCGCATCTCTTTCGATGAGACGGAGGAAATCTTTCTGAAGCTGATCACATTTTGCTTTCAGCTCCCACATTTCATCTTCTACATCCGCATATTTCTTTTTTCCTACTGTCAGGCTTCCTACCATATTTCCAAGTGCAGTTCCCACTGCCGCAACAAGTGCGGAAGCGCCGCCGCCGCCCGGTACCGGTGCTTTGGAAGCCAGTACTTCAACAAACTCTGTACATGTACTTGTTGAAAATCCCATAGTTTTACCCTCCTGATGATGATACACAGCTGATCCCTTTTGTCACAACTGTATTTTTTATCTTAACCTGTTACTTTTCCAAATGCTTTCAGAGCCCCGATGATCACATCTCCCATCACAGCCATATCCTCTGCCTGAAAGGATACCGGAAAGTTATCTGAAAACAGAATCTGAGACGAAGGCGGAAACTCATCATCCCCCTCCCAGAGAATCATCTGCACCTGATAATCCGGGTAAATTTCAATTTCATAGGCAAGATCCCCGTGGTTTACAGGAACTGCCTGAATATGCTCCATAACAGCTTTAAAATCCTTCAGACGATTTCCATAGGAAAAGGCAAGACGTTTGATGCAGCGTCCGTCAAACTGCCGCAAATACACTTCTCCCCAGGGCATTTCCCTGTAGGTTTTCATTTTTCCGGTTCCCTGAGAGCTCATTCCTCCCAGAAGGAAACGAATAGTCAGAATCCTGGCATATACCATCTCCTCAAGAGGATAGTAACCCTTTTTGTCCTCTTTGTGAGTCACGTGAAAATCAGGCCAGGAAATGTAATAGACACTTCCCAGAAACGGAAGCTCAAAGCTTTTTTCCGTTTCATCATAAGGAATGGAAAGACGACTGGAAATCTCTTTCGGATCTGCTTTCCGGAACTCCTCCAGATAATGCTCCCAGGGCATTCTCTCCTTGCTGTCTTTTTCATATCCCAGTCTGTCACCTACGGATCCTTCCTCTGACAGACTGACGGATTTTACTTCATTTAAGTCAGAACTCATAGCACACCTCTGTAAAATCTGATTCTTTTCCTGTTCTCATATCCGGGTCAGGAAGCTGTACTGCCGCTCTTTTCCTGATCTGGACATTCTTTTATTGTTTTATTCTGCAGACGGAAACAGAGAACTGTCCGTATGGGGAATAAAGCAGGCTCCCACAAACTCATCCATATAGGTGGGCACTGTGGAAAGCTCCATATATGTCATATTTGCTGCCAGCTCATATGTCTTTTTCTCCGCAGGAGTGGACAAAAGCATCAGGTATGCGCCTGACAGCGAAGAATTTCCGATATAATGGAATTTTTTAAGAGGAATGTCCGGAAGCATTCCGATTCTTACTGCATTACGCATATTGATACCGCTTCCGATTCCGCCGGCCACATACACGTCATCAATCATGGAAACATCAAAATCCAGTGATGAAAGCATGGTACGTATTGCTGAGAAAATTGCTCCCTTGGCGCGGATAAAGTTATCAATATCCACCTCTGTGATCTCCACATCCTTGGAAGAACCTGCTTCCTCCTCGAAGGCGATCACATAACTTCCCATACCGTATTTATCATGACGGATTCTTCTTCCCTCACGGATAAATTTACCTTTCGGATTAATGATCCCGGCTGAAAACAGCTCGCTGATCACATCAATGATACCGGAACCGCAAAGTCCCACCGGTTTTGTTCCCGGCTCACCGACTATCTTATAAGAAGGCTCCATAGTCTCCTTATCAATGGTGCAGGCCTCTATGGCCCCATCTGTTGCGCGCATACCGCAGCTGATATCTCCGCCCTCAAAAGCCGGTCCGGCTGAACATGCACAGCTCATCATAAAGTCAGAATTGCCGAAAACAAGTTCTCCATTGGTTCCAAGGTCAATAAACAGAGAAAACTCCGGTCTGTTCCAGATCATGCTGACAAGGGTACCTGCTGTAATATCTCCGCCTACATAGCTTCCGATGTTAGGAGCTATGATGATATGGGCATCCTGATTGATATCAATGCCAATATCTGAAGCAAACAGAGAATTTGTTTTAAAAAATGCCGGAATATATGGCTCCATACGAAGAGGATCGGCATTGATCCCTGCAAAGAGATGATTCATTGTGGTATTGGATGCCACGCACATACGGTAGATCTGTTTTTCCGGAAAATGAGCGCTCCGGCACATTTCATGGATCATTGGATTGATCGTTTCTTTGATCACTGCATCCTGAAGTCTTTCTCTTCCTCCCGGCTTCTCTGCCTCAATAATACGGTTGATCACATCAGCGCCAAAGCGGATCTGTCCGTTTCCTGCAGAACTTTTTGCAAGGATTTCTCCTGTTTCCATATTGATCAGAACTGCAGATACGGTTGTTGTACCAATATCCACTGCAAGTCCGCCGATGACAACCTCTTCTCTGCTGTCAAAAACATCATAAACAAACATGTCGTCCGGAGTTGTACGAAGGACACATTTTACTGTAAAATTGCTTTCTCTCAAAACATCCGGCAGTTTTCTGAGAACTGCGTAAGGAATCCTTACACGCTTCAGGTTCATAAATTTACGGAGAGCCCGGGTAAGCCTTTCCACATCCGGCATGGTGTCGTCCAGAGTTGGAGGTTCCATCTTTACTTCCACGATGTCCAGACTGTTCTTTAATTCAATTCCTGCCAGCTCCACTTCCCGCTTGGCATTTTCAAAAATAGCAAGCTCTTCTTTCGAACTCAGGTCCGCAACCTTCATTCTGCTTTTATAGGCAGAGGCGATATCCGGTACAAGCACTTCCACGTCCGCAGTAATTTTGCTCATACAGGCAAGACGCCAGCCATTCTGAAATTCTTCGTCACTAATGTGAAGTGTTTTTTTGGTGTTCAGCTCTCCGCATTTGAGCTGCACGCGGCATTTCCCACAGGCTCCGTTACCGGAACAGGGGGCATCGATCGCCACATTTGCCTCACGTGCGATTTCCAGCAGATTATCTCCCTCATTGGCATACGTCTCTACCACACTGCCATCTTCAAATGCAAATGTTACCTTAAACAAAAAGCAACCACCTTTCTTCTGATATAAAGAAAGGGCCGAAGACCGAAGTCTCCAGCCCTCTCTGTGATCCACATGTAAAAATCAGATATCCAGATAAGAATCTGCGTACAGATTATTATTCTTGATGATATCACAAGACTTAATAGTCTCCATCAGACGAAGATCGTTCGGGTTTACGATTGCGGAGGTAAGTCCCTGCATCATAGCCATAGCTACCATAGCAGAATCCATGATCGGACGGATGTGCTTCGGCATACCATTGGAGTTGTTGGAAAGACCGCCAGTACTCTTCATGCCCATGTCAGAGATCATTTTAATGAACTCAAGAACTTCCATCTGTTTGTCCTGCATTCCTTTGATAACCAGGAACAGCGGGTCAAACCACATATCGTTCTCAACATCCATGCCGTGCTCCATACCGCGCTCCATCAGTGTCTGCATGAACATCATACGCTCATCATTGTCTTTTGCAATACCTTCACCGTTGCAGAGAGCAATAACGATCGCATCGTTAGCTGCTGCAAGATCAACGTATTCGATTCTTCCTGCTGCGTCAGCAGAGTTTACGATCGGTTTTCCTTTGGAACGGTTGTATACGGAAATACCAGCTTCAATAGCTGCTACGTTGGAAGTATCCAGTGCCAGCGGAACATTGTCAAAGTTGCCCTGAAGAAGCTGAACTGCCCATTTCATAAGTTCAGGACCATCGTTCTCAGCAGGTCCGATATTTACATCCAGATAAGTAGCGCCTGCATCAAGCTGCTGTTTTGCCCTTTTAAGGATCGGCTCCGGATCTCTTTCTGTAAACGCTTTGTTTACTGCCGGTGCTGTTGTTGAAAGTCTTTCACCAATTGTGATAAATTTTGACATACCTGTGTTCTCCTTTACGTGGTTTAATACGGACCTGGAAAGGAAAGATCCTTTCCTGTCCGAAGTATATTTATGTGGCTTATGCCTGCATATCTTTTAAGAACTTCACAAGCTGTACTGCTTCTCTTGGACCTACGATGATCTCCCATCCCGGAAGTTTTGCTTCCAGATCGCCCTTCAGAACTGCAACCTTACCCGGGATCACAAGCTTACGGCATTTAACCTTCGGCTCAACCTCTTCTTTGATAAAGGTAGAGATGCTGGTGCTGGAAAACTTGCCGGCAGCCCAGGAAGTAAGTACGGAAAGTCCGCCTGCATCGTTGATCACAAGATTAAGCGGAACACCGGAGCGCTCCAGCTCGCCGGATACAACGAAATATGTAAGAGCAAAGTCTACAGTGGTGACTACCAGAGAGTTCTCATCTGCTCCGTTCAGCGGGTAAATGCCCGGCTCTACTTTCATTGGCTTCTGCGGGTCAGTAAATACGTTCTGACGCAGGCCATAAAGCGGAAGTGCCTCTGCATAAGTCATCTGCTCCATAACAACGATGGAACCATATTTCATAGTAAACAGGGAAGCAAGTGCTGCCTGTAAATGTTTGTCGCCTTTAGCAATCTTAACAAGATTTACAAGAGACGGATAACCAAAAGTTCTGTCCTGATCTTTAAGAGCTGCACGGCGAACCAGTACAGTGTTCTTAAATGTCTCTTTTACGTCAGCGCCTGTTGTGTCAAGAACAAGGTTCTTGTTTCCAAGCTTCTCAAGAGCTGCTACTGTATCATAAAGCTCGTTGATGTCGCTTCCGGATACGCCGAGAACAACGCCTGCCTCAGTTGCAACAGCGTTCATTGCCTCATAGTTGGAAGCATTTGCGCCATTGAGAACTGGCTTGGAGTCCTTGCATACTTCAAGAGCAGCCTTAGCGATCTCAGGATCTGTACATCCCAGAACCAGAGTTCTTCCAAGACCTTTTGCTTTTTCTACCAGTGCTGTGTAAGCTGCTGCATCTGCGCCTTCTCCGCAGTTTACATATACAAGCTCAACATGCATTCTCTCTCCAATACGGTCATAATCTACAACCGGGATCTCAGCAAGCTTGGCTTCTACTTCTGCGTCAGTCATATCTGTGCAGAGTGCAACTGCATATCTTGTTTTGCTTACAAATGTTTTTTCATGTCTGAAAAGTACAGTCTCTCCTCCAAGAGTAAACTCACCGTCGCCTGTACCAATCTTGATTGTTTTCATCGGCGGAGCAGTTGCCTCAGAAAGAGATGCCAGTGCCTCGTCAGACATATGCGGACACTGCTCAATCTGCATAGCGCCCTGTGCAACTTTCATAGCGAAAGCCATACATGTCGGGCATCCACATTCCTTACAGTTTTTCTTTGGTGTTAATTTAAAGATCTGAATACCATTCAGTGCCATAGCTCTATTTTCCTCCTATTCGTTACGCAAGTGCTTTGATCATCTTGGAAATTGTTTTGATGGATTCCGGATGTCTTAAGATAACAGCATCGGAACCGGCTGCAAGGTCTGCAGCAGCTGTCATAACTTCCATGTCAATTCCACGCTCATCCTGCGGTCCCCACTCCGGCATGTCAGCTTCAGAAGCTGTAGCTTCCTTTACTCCCCATGTCTCTGCGGATACAGGTGTAATAATAGGCATCTGCAGCATATTGTCATTCTGACCCAGGGCAGCGCCTTTGATACGGTCCATAGTGGAAACTACGTACTCATAGCCATAGCCTGCTGCTGCACTTCCGATATTCATAACGATCTTCTTTGCATCCACACCAAGCTGTGTGGTAACAACGTTAAGCTGTTTTGCAAGGTTGATATCAACGGCTGACTCTGCGCCTACGATCTGATTGTATGCAAGACCTGCAGCAGCGCCGATTGCTTTGTAGTTTTCTTCTTTTTCGGAAAGAATCAGTGCATTTCTTCCCTCAAGAGCCTCAGCAACCTTAGGGAGAAGTTCCGCATCCTTCTCTACGTTTTTGCAGCCCTCAACAACCAGAGGACAGTCTACAGCCTCAGCAACCTCTTTTACAACTGCGATTAATTCATCAATGGATCTGTTCTCACCATTAGGATCTCCGCCTTCCAGATTCAGTGCAACGAAATCTGCGCCTTCCATAGCTGCAGCTTTCTTTGCGATCTCTCCCATGGTAGTTGCTCCATCATAGTATGCTTTGATTCCCTCGGACATTCCCTCAAGACCCATATCAGAAATCTCTACGCCGATTTTAGCGCAGTTCTCTGAAGGAGCGTCAAAGGTATAGAATGGAAATGTGCTGTCTCCGCCAATAGTTACAGTCTTATCTCCGCTTCCGATTGTCACTGGGTTAATCTTTGCATTAAACTTTTGTGGTTTCTGATTAAACGGCATTTTACATTAGCCTCCTCTTAAAAATTTAAATACATGTTAATTCATGATCTGTTTATTATTATACAACACGATAAAGGCCATTGACAAGACAGACAGGCCCTTTTTTCCGTGTTTTTAACTTTTTGTGATCATCCACAGCCCTTACAATTCCCTTATGCCGGCATATGGAATCTTCCGGACTCTTAACAGGGTCCGGAAGAAAATTTCACAGTGTTGTTCTTCTGACAGAACAGATTACATCATCGGATCCATAGAAAGTGCCGGATGTCCTTTTTCTGTAAGGAATGCAACCAGTGTTTCCGGATCTTCTGCTACTGTCTCATCACCGATCATATCAGTGAAGTTGTCAATTCCGTAAAGCTCTTTTGCTGTTGCATTCAGTCTTTCAGCAACAAACTCTTTCAGCTCTTTCGGCATCCATACGATACGCTCGATACCGCCCTCTGCCTTCATGAACTTCTTGGAAGAAATGAAATGTTTTCCGTGTCCCATAAAGCCTGGTGTCTGAACACCGCCGCCTGTCATGGAAGCCATCTCAGGGAAGGTCATTCCAAGAGGTGTCATGCCTGCATACTCACGGTTTGCAATAACAACGCCGTTGGAGAACGGCTCGATACCGCAAATACACTCGAAGCATCCGCAGGATGTCATCGGATCCTGCATAATGGAGTACAGAGTTACATGCTCAAGAGCACCCTGAGAGAATTTCTGTACAGCCTCATCAACATCCTCATATGCGCCAAGATTTTCGTCGATCGGTCTTTCTTTTGTGATCACCTGACACGGACCTGCCGGATCAAGCTCGTTGGTAGCTTTTGCATCCAGCCATGAAACCGCACCGCAAAGACCAAGTCTCTCCGGTGTAACCACGCATACATGGCTCGGGGAGAATGCCTGACAGAGGATACAGCTGTAGTAAACGTCTACAGACTCATCTGTAAGGTTGTCAAGACGCTCATCACGTTTCTCGAAAGTAGGAATTGCAACTTCATGACGTACTCTTGTACACTCAGCCGGATCTGTGTAGATCACAACCTCACATTTGTCAACGACTGCGTCAAACTCATTTTTAACCTGTGCGTAAAGAACCTCACCAAGATGTTTGATTCTGAAGCCTGCGTTAAATGCATCAATGCTGATACGGATACGCTGCATATCTCTCTGGCCTGTATGGTATACGCCCTCGATACAGTTGATGTAGTTATGGAATTTACGCTCGATAACCGGCTCAAAGTCTGCCTGCATGTTTTTGCCTGCAACCTTAACCACATAAGCGATGCTGTTTTTACTTCCAAGCTCCATCTCGTCAGCTTCCGGTCCGATCACTGTGATCTTGTGATCCTCTACCTCGCTTGCGTCACAGGTCTGAACAAGCTCTGCACAGTCCACGCGGGAGCCGTCAAACTCAACCTGCATATCTTTACGACGAATGATCTCGCCCTCAAATGCAGATGCAAATGCAACCGGGATATCAATGTTTGTGATCTTGATCTTAATGTCACGGGCTTCCAGAGAAGTTGCGTTCCACTTGGAAACATCTGTCTGGCAGATCAGGCTCTTCGGAACTCTCGGAACATCAGCCTGGTTTGTGATTACCGGGAATCCAAGTGCGATAGCGCCTGCGCCGCATGCTACGATCACGTCGTTCAGAGGAGCAAATGCATTTACAAATGCAGGAACACGTTTCATTGTGTATTCCATCAGAGTTGCTGCATCGCCCGGTTTTACGTTACCGAAGATCAGAGCTGCACGAAGAGCAACAGATACAACATGGATTACAGATGTAACGTCTTTTCCAAGCGGGATCACACGTACATTTGCGCCTGTTTTGTAGTTGATCTCAGCAAGCTGATCAATGATATCGCCTACCAGTGTTACAAGGATACCCTGCGCCTGATAGGATTTTACAAGAGCTGCTGCCTCTTCTGCGGAAGCTGCCTTGCCAAGGATTACTGCAACACCCGGGATATCGCCTGTTACAAGCGGTACACCAAGCTCACGGATCACTGCATCTGCAAGATGTCCGTAGCATGGCTCTTCATAAGGAGTTGCTCCGTCGATATATTTCAGAACCTCGATGAACTCTGCGCAGAGAGCTGTTGCAACACCTGACATAAATGCGTCATGTGTTCTTTTTTCTCTTGTCATAAGAGTTTTTACAACTGCAAGAGCTTCCTTTAACTCTGCAAGAGTACCAACCTTGGTTCCTGTTACTGCATAGTAGCATGGAAGGGAATAAGCTGTATTCGGAAAGCTGACAGCTTTGTCCGCACCATGTGTTTCAATAGCCTGGTCAATGGCATTCTCAGTGAGGCCATAAACCGCATCATTTCCCGCGAAAACACTTTCAAATAAAGTCACTGTTATACCTCCTATTTTATGATCACTGATGATCAATCCTGTCTTTGATTTTTCTGATCTCACCTGTGACCTCTTCGCTGAAATCAAAGGGGGATTTTCCCTGTCGATCCGCATCGATCACATCTGTATTATAGTGGATCATACCTAAAAGATCTTCCTGTGGAATCTTTTCCATGATAAAGGCTTCGTCGTCCTGATTTCTCACCTTGTTTGCCACAACCTTCACCTGCGCCACACCAAGGTCCTTTGCAAGACGCTTCACATTTTTGTATGTCTGAACACTTCTTGCACCCGGTTCGATCACAACCACAAAGGCATCTACACCTTCGGTCGTCCCTCTTCCCAGATGCTCCAGCCCTGCTTCCATATCAAGGATCACCACATCCTCCCTGCGAAGGACAAGGTTATTGATAATACGCTTCAGCATTACATGCTCCGGACATACGCATCCGCCGCCCCCTGTTTCCACAGTTCCAAGAACAAGCAGCCTGACCCCGTTGCAGACCTTTCCGTATTTTTCCGGAATATCATCCACCTTGGGATTCAGATGGTAAAACTGATTGTTTGCGGAAGCCCCGGTTCTCTCCTCTACCAGCTTACGCATTTTGGAGATGGGTACAATGGAATCAAGTGTTTCTTCATCAAATCCCAGCGCAAGACCAAGATTTGCATCCGGATCTACATCCGCCGCAAGCACAGGTCTTCCCTCTGCCGCATATAAACGGGCCAGTGTTGCCGCAAATGTGGTTTTTCCCACGCCGCCTTTTCCTGTAACTGCAATTTTCATTTTATGTCATCCACCTTTGTCAAATATTCACTGCCGGGACCCTTAGATGCCCAGAGCAGTTCTCTTTTCTTCGATTCTTTCGATCATCAGATCAACTAATTTGTCAATGTCTTTCTCAACTGTGTAAGCAGCGCCTGTCCACTGTCTTGTTCCCTCTGTAAGGAGCTGTCCCATCTGGTCAGAACCTTCAACATAAGGATCAACGCCAAGGAAGGTATCAATACCGGTACCAACAACATAGTTACCGATGGATACTGCTTTTTCGGACATCCACTCAGGAGCACAGCCTACTACCGGAAGCTGATGGATCTGAAGACCTGCATCCTTAGCCAGCTCTGCTGCAAGGTTCATCATACGTGAAATATCTACGCAGGAACCCATGTGTAATACAGGCGGGATATCTGCCAGTTCACATACTCTTTTCAGACCGTCGCCGCAGAGGTCTTTTGCAGCTTTGTCCATAAGACCGGCTTTAGCAGCTGCCTGTGCAGAACATCCGGAAGCAATGATGATAATATCGTTTGCAATACATTTTTTCATAAGCTCAATGTGTGCATAGTCAGGACGGATCTTCGGGTTGTTGCAGCCAACCATGGCAACAGCACCGCGGATAACGCCGGAAGTGATGCACTCAAGAAGCGGTTTTGTTGTTCCAAGCTCGTCAACCTGAGAGTTGGTAACGCCGTCCAGAACTTTTACGATCGCCTCTAAGGAGTAGCCTACAGTAGCTTTCTGTTTCAGCTGCGGAATGTGTACAAGCTCCGGTTTTCTGTTTTTGAAGTTATCAATCGCCATCTTAACGATTGCTTTTGCGTTCTCTCCTGCTGTCTCTGCATCAAATCTGATAAATTCAGAATCAGGCATCTGAGCGATCGGAGAAGTTGTTACGAATTTTGTATGGAAGCATTTGCTCAGTGGTCCCAAAGCCGGGAAGATACACTGAACGTCTACAACGATTGCCTCACAGGCACCTGTAAGAACAACGTTTTCCTGCTGCAGGAAGTTACCTGCCATCGGAATACCGCGGCGCATCGCAACCTCGTTTGAAGTACAGCATACACCGGATACTGTAATTCCCTTTGCTCCTACGGATTTTGCATAGTCGATCATTTCCTTGCTGTCTGCATATTCACAAATCATCTCAGAAAGACTCGGATCATGTCCGTGAACAACAATGTTTACATTCTCTTCAACCATAACGCCAAGGTTTGCCTCAGTGTCGATCGGCTTCGGAGTTCCGAACAGAACGTCAGAGAATTCTGTTCCCATCATGGAACCGCCCCATCCGTCAGCAAGACCGCAGCGCAGAGACTGTTTTACAAGAGCCTCCGGAAGAGAAGAACATCCCATATGAGTCATATGTAAAGAAGAAGAAACCTCTCTGTCGATTGCCCGTGGCGCGATCTCGTTCTCGATCAGTTTTTCCTTCTGGCCTTCCGGCATTCTGTCCAGGAATCTCTGGTAACCAAACGGTTTTCCGTATTCCATAAGACCAACCTCAGCCATCTCATGAGCCAGATCATAGATATCTCTGCCCTCTGTTTCCACACCCCACTCTTTTGCGATGCGGATCAGTTTCTCAGGATCCTTTACGGTATAATTTCCGTCTGCTTTTGTACAGTGCAGTGTGTGACAGATCTCACGTCCGTGATCGGAATGAGTAGCTGCTCCGCCTGCTGTAAATTTCAGGAAGTTTCTTCCTACGATACCGTGTACGTCGCATCCGCAGATACCTCTCGGTGCTTTTGCAGTGATACGGCATGGTCCCATGGAACAGATACGGCAGCAGATACCTTTCTCGCCGAATTTGCAGTGTGGGGTCTGGTTTTTCACACGCATCTGCCAGGAATCCGCGCCAACTTTAGCTCCGGTCTCCAGAAGCCTGTTGGTGGCAGCTTCAAACTCTTCCACTGTCGTTAATTTGAATTCACTCATTGTTGACCTCCTTTTAATGATACAAGAATGATTCATGTATATTTTTCTCGTTTTTTATAATAACTCCGCAGGCGAAACCCATCCCCGCCCATGGGTTATTTCCGTGTGTAAAAAGCGGCCGGAATATGTTCTCCGGCACGTTATCCCTGCCGCATCCGCAGCAGGAATATTCAGATATATTATAAATTCAGATTATCCACAATTTTTCTGAGAGCCTGTTTCACAGGATTATCCTCCGGAAGGGATGCTGTGGGACGACCCTCGCAGTCATATTCATAAACCGCATCATCCTGAGGAACCACTCCCAGAAGATTCAGTCCCTGATTTTCAATCTCCTCCAGAACTCCCGGGTTCAGTTCCCCTTTCGGAGCGCGGTTTACGATCAGGCCCACTGTAGAAGGATGCATATTACATTCCTCTATCAGCCTGGCAATCCTTCCCACTGCCTGAATTCCTCTTCTGGAACAGTCGCTTACAAGAATGGCAGTCTGCATACTCGGAAGAACGCCTCGGCTGATGTGTTCCATCCCCGCCTCATTATCCACCACAAAGTATGGATAATTATTCTGATATTTTGCAAGCTGTGCCTGAAGAAGACCGTTTACATAGCAGTAGCAGCCTTTTCCCTGGGTTCTTCCCATAACAAGCAGATCAAAATCATCGTCCTCAATAAGAGCGTCCTCAAAACGTACCTCCGCATAGTCTGCTTTGGACATTCCTGCCGGAATAGGGCTCTTTGCCGCCATCTCAGCCTGAGCGATCTCTTCGCGGACATCTCCCAGTGTTGTATCTACCTTCACACCGAGAACTTCATTCAAATTGGAATTTGCATCCGCATCCACAGCAAGAACAGGTCCCTTTCCCTGCTCGCAGAGATACTGGATCAGCATTCCGCATAAGGTTGTCTTTCCTACGCCGCCTTTTCCGGCGACGGCAATTACATGTGCCATAAAACAGTCAGCCTCCTGATTGTGTCAATTTTAAATAAGCGTGCGTATACCGGACCTCTCAATGATCTGGGATACGTCTTTCCATTTGTTCATGGCATACAGGTGGATCCCCTCTACGCCAAGAGAACGGTATTTGTCGATCTGTCTGATCGTATATTCAATTCCCGCCTTTTTAAAGTCTGCTTTTTTCTGTTCAAGCGAATCGTCAAAAGGCGCTTTGTCGAAAGGATTGGGGAAAATCCAGTATTTGGAGATCAGCCTGGAAAGCTCACGGTCCATCACACAGCCATTACGGGAAAGGGCCATGTTAATGGTTGCCGCCTGATCCAGGATCGGCATGATGCCCACATCCACCGGCAGGGTCACTCCTGCCCGCCGTATCTTATCCAGCCATCTTTCAAACTGTTCCATATCCCAGCACAGCTGAGTCATAATATAGTCGGCCCCATTATCCTGTTTCATCTTAAGGACTCCGATATCTGCCTCCAGACTGCGGCAAGAAATATGGCCTTCCGGAGACCCCGCCACCGCGATTTCAAACTGTTCCCCGAATTCATCACGGATAAACTTTACAAGATCTGTGGCATAGTTAAAATCTCCGCCTGTTGAGGTTTCGCCTCTCGGAAAATCCCCGCGCAGCGCAAGGATATGATCCACACCCTCTTTCAGATAAGTTTCAAGCTGTTCCCTGATCCCCTGCTTTGTGTTTCTGATCACTGTAAAATGAGTGACCGGTACAGTCCCGGCGTTTCTGACCATCCGGCATACCTCACGGTTGGCTCCAACATTTCCGCCGCCAGCGCCATAAGTAACAGAAATATATTCCGGCTTATATCTGCACAGCTGCTGAATGGTCTCTGAGAGATTTGCCATTCCCCGGTCTGTTTTGGGAGGAAACAGCTCAAAGGACAGAAGCTGTCTTTTTTTCATCATGTCAGATAACTTTACTGATGCCATCGGCTCTTACCTCCGCGTATTTTTATAACAGATCCGCTCTGTCACTTCCACAGGCATCTGTTATTCGCAGCAGAGCTTTACAATACTGTTTGCCAGATCCACCATGAGAATGCGGCCTTCCACAACTCTCTCATCTCCCATAATGTCCCGGAGGATCACTTTGTCTCCGTCCACATCAATACGGCTTACATTTTTAAAAATAACGGAATCGTCACTTTCTTTGTATACAGTTGCAAGACACATTGGTGCCACCTCCTGATCTTCTGTCTGTTATTTCAGTTCCTCTTTTACAAGTGTCAGGGCAAGTCCCAAACGCATGTTGCTTTTCTGGAAGTCAGCAACTGCATCGCGGATGGCTTTTGCAGAAGCTGCCAGCCCCATCTTGTCCAGATTTTCCGCCATCTGGTCAAGTTCCTGTGCGTGATGCTCATTGTGCTGGAGCATATAAGTCAGAAGAGCAATGGTTTCTTTTTTGCAGTCGCCTTCCTGGCAGGAACCGCAGTGTTCATGTGTATGTTCCTGGCATCCTTCTCCGTGAGAATGAGCATGTTCTCCGCCGCTCTCATGAGTGTGGGCGTGAGAATGTGTCACTCCGTCCGCATGGGTATGCTCATGAGTGTGTTCATGGACATGCTCATGTCCGTGCTGGATCAGATTGCCGTTTTCGTCTTTAATAAGGTGCATTTTATCTTCTCCTTTCTCTGTCTCCTCCGGGAAACAGAACCTCCACTTTTTAAAAAAGTGCAGACTTATGACAAGAATTTATCAATTATAGTTATTATACATCTTTCCCCCTGGATACGCAAGGAAATAATCATTAAATTCATATAAAATAGCAGGAAATCTTTCCTTCTGCTTCTGTATATTTGTGTTATTTTTCTATAGCATTATTTTTTTGTTATTTTTATAACATTAATGTTTTTTTATTAACATAATATATTCTGTCCTCTTCGTAGTAAATATTTAATAAATTTGATGTTCTTCTTTCACATTTATATGGTATAATAGCACACATGCGAGTAAACAAATATGTTGGAATCGGTCTGAAACAGGCCAAAGGCAAGGAGGAACTGCTTTGACAACCGCTGTATTTTTAAACAACGATCAGAAAATGCCCCTTTTAGGACTGGGTGTATATAAAGCTACCGGAGATAACGAAGCAGAGAATGCTGTGATCAGCGCCGTGCAGAACGGCTATCGTCTGATTGACACTGCTTCTGTTTACAAAAACGAAGAAAGTGTAGGCAGGGGGATCGCCAGATGCGGCGTTTCCAGAAAAGAACTGTTTGTCACTACCAAAGTCTGGAATACCGCCCAGCGCCTGGGCGACATAAGCGGAGCATTCCAGAGAAGCCTTGACCGTCTGGGTCTGGATTACATTGACCTCTACCTGGTTCACTGGCCGGTACCCGGCTGTTATCTGAACACATGGAAGGAAATGGAAAAAATATTAAGCTCCGGGCGCGCCCGTTCCATTGGCGTCAGCAACTTTAACATCCACAATCTGGAAGAACTGAAAAAAATATCCGGTATTGTGCCGGCTGTAAACCAGATTGAATGTCATCCATTATGTTATCCGAAAGAGCTGATCGACTACTGCCAGGACAACGGCATTCAGGTACAGGCCTATGCGCCTCTGGCAAGAGGAGCCTATCTGGATCACGATGTTCTCTGCGTTCTCGGAACAAAATATGCGCACACACCGGCTCAGGTAGGACTTCGCTGGGCTGTTCAGAAAGGAATTTCCGTAATCCCCAAGTCAACCAATCCGGAGCGCATCGCTGCCAATGCAAGGATTTTTGATTTTACCATTGACCAGGAGGATATGGATCTTCTGGATACTCTGAACCAGGATTATCACAGCTCTCATGTTCCGGAAGATTTAAGAGGGATTCCCTTATAACCATGATCATTCAGACTTAACAGAAGCGCCTGCCCATAGCTGATATGTCAGCTGCGGACAGGCGCTTCTTTTTCATATACAGCTCAGACGGCTTCCTCTTCCCTCTGAGCCAAAATTCTGTTTTTCTTCCTGCTCATTGTTTTACTGCCAGGGAAGCATGGGCGTTTCTACCTTTTTATCCCTGAGCATCAGATCACGCACTGCATCTGCGGCAGGCTTGTCTTCAAAAAGCACTTTGTTCACTTCTTCAATGATAGGCATTTCCACCTGATATTTCTCAGCAAGACTTTTTGCCGCTCTTGCAGAATAAACGCCTTCCACCACCATTTTTACCTCATCCATGGCTTCCTGCATGGTATAGCCTTTTCCCATAAGATAACCGGCTTTTCTGTTACGGCTGTGAACACTGGCGCAGGTTACGACCAGATCGCCGATTCCCGAAAGGCCGTAAAAGGTTTCCGCTCTGGCACCCATTTTGGTGCCAAGACGGGAAATTTCCGCAATGCCTCTGGTGATCAGGGCGGCCTTGGTATTATCTCCATATCCCAGACCGTCCGCTGTTCCTGCCGCAAGGGCGATCACGTTTTTCAGCGCGCCTCCAAGCTCTACTCCCAGAATATCCGGAGTGGTATACACACGGAAAACAGGGCTCATAAAGATCCCCTGCAGGTATTCTGCAGTTTCTCTTTTTTCTGCACTGACCACACAGGTTGTAGGAAGACCTTTTCCCACCTCCTCCGCATGGCTTGGACCTGACAGAACACAGACGTCTGCCTGAGGGATCTCCTCACTGATGATCTCGCTTAAAGTCATCAGAGTATGTTCTTCCACACCTTTGGCCACGTTCACAATGATCTGTCCTTTTTTTACAAAAGGCGCCATTCTGTGAGCTGTGCTTCTGGTAAAAGGAGACGGCACTGCCAGCACCGCTACGTCCGGATCCTGCAGACTGTCTTCCAGGTCTGCAGTGATCTTCATATCCTCCGGAAGGCGCACTCCGGGAAGCTTGGATTCATGCTCTCTCTTTTCGCAGAGCATACGCACTTCGTCCTCAAGAGCAGACCAGAGGGTTACCTCATGGCCGTTTTTACAGAGAAGAAGAGACAGAGCAGTTCCCCAGCTTCCTGCTCCCAACACACTTACTTTCGCCATTTTCTCCACCTTTTTGACCTTTCTTATTTTTTATCTTTTTTCCCAAGATAAACACGGTTCTCTGTGCCTTTTGCCAGCCGCATAATATTTGCTCTGTGGCGGAAAAAAGCCAGCGCTGTAAGCAGCCCCATAACCACATACATTTCCATGGTATGAGAAGCATCCATGCCATAGGCCCCTCCCTGACCCAGAACGATGATTGCCGCAAAAGCAGCCAGATAAGCACTCAGAGAGCATAAGGACACATAATGGGTCGTAAAGAACAGCGCAAAAAAGATCACTGCGCATATCAGGAAGATCCTCCAGTCAAAGGCAAGGATAAAACCCACCGAAGCAGCAATTCCCTTTCCTCCCCGGAACTTCAGGTAAAAAGGAAAATTATGTCCCAGAATACAGCCCGCCGCCGCATACAGACTCAGAAGCGGAAGAATATCTCCATAAGTCTTTCCAAGGAAAACACGCACAAGAACAATCGCTGCCACACACTTCAGACAGTCCCCCAGAAGTGTCAGGATCCCCGCCTTTTTTCCAAAGGTACGCAGGGCATTGGTAGTTCCTGCATTTCCGCTTCCGTGTTCTCTGATATCTGTTTTATGAAGCCTTCCGATAATGTAAGAAGTCTGAAACAGCCCGCATACATATCCGATGGCCAGACAAATCAAACGCTCCATAACCGCTCCTATTCCTTCTCTCCCCGCTGACGGATAATAAATTTCAGAGAAGTTCCTCTGAATCCAAATGCATCACGGATCTTATTTTCCAGATATCTGGTATAAGAGAAATGCATCAGTTCTCTGTCATTGACAAAGATCACAAATGTCGGTGGTCTTACTCCCACCTGAGTCATATAATAAATTTTCAGACGCTTGCCTCTGTCAGACGGCGGCTGCTGCATGGCAATGGCCTCTGAAAGAATCTCGTTCAGCACACCTGTCTGGATACGCAGGGTCTGATTTTCGATTACTGCGTCAATGGTCTCAAACAGACGGTTGATCCTCTGTCCTGTTTTTGCGGAAATAAATACAAGCTCCGCATAAGGCATATATGCCAGTACCTCGCGGATACGGTTGGTGTGTTTATAAATGGTTTTGTCATCCTTTTCAATGGCATCCCATTTATTTACAGCAATGATCACGCCCTTGCCTCTTTCATGAGCGATTCCGGCAATTTTTGCATCCTGTTCTGTAACGCCCTCTGTAGCGTCAATAACGATCACTACCACATGGGCCCGTTCCACAGCTGTTACTGTACGTATCACGCTGTATCGCTCAATCTCCTCCTTTACCTTACCCTTCCGGCGAAGACCGGCTGTATCAATAAAAATGTAATCCCGACCCTGCCATTTTACTCTGGCATCAACTGCATCTCTGGTGGTTCCGGCAATATCAGAAACGATCACACGGTCTTCTCCCAGAAGATGATTGATCAGAGATGACTTTCCTACATTAGGTTTTCCTACAACAGCGATCTTCGGAATGTCATCCTCTTCCTCTGTATCTGCGTCTTCCGGAAATTCTTTTACCACCTCGTCCAGCATATCGCCCAGGCCGGTACGGTTTGCCGCTGAAATGGCAATCGGCTCGCCGATTCCCAGATTATAGAACTCGTAAACATCCATCATATATTTCTGAAGGCTGTCCACCTTATTTACCACAAGCACTACAGGCTTTTTGCTGCGGCGGAGCATATCTGCCACTTTCGCATCAGAATCCACCAGACCCTGCTGCACATCTGTAATAAAAACAATCACGTCCGCAGTGTCAATGGCGATCTGGGCCTGCTCTCTCATCTGAGATAAAATAATATCTCCGCTCTCCGGCTCAATTCCGCCTGTATCGATCATGGTAAAGGACTTATCCAGCCATGTTACATCTGCATAAATCCTGTCTCTTGTAACGCCCGGAGTATCTTTTACAATAGAAATCATCTCTCCGGCAAGCGCATTAAACAGCGTGGACTTACCCACATTAGGCCTGCCCACGATGGCTACTACTGGTTTGCTCATACATCTGTCTCCTTATCTGTTTATTATGATCCGGAGCATCCAGTACAGAAGCCACCAGATCTGCTCCGTTTTCATCTACAACTACAATTTCCGTTCCCAGCGCATCTTCCAGTTCCCGCACAGAAACATCATCAAGGAAAATATCCTCCCCGCTTCGAAGCATATTACAGGGGATCAGAAGCCTTTCTCCCAGATCCAGGCCTGCAAGCTGCTCTTTCAGATCAGTTCCTGTGATCAGTCCTGAAACTGTGATCAGCTCCCCGAAAAAGTTGTTGGTGATCACCTTTACACGAATCTTTATATTCGGATATTTTTCCTGTATCATTTTTACACACTTTTCCAGATACGGGCCTGCAAGCTTTCCTGTGGCAATGGTCATTTCCGCCGCTCTGTCATCTCCCGGACGGGCATCCACTGCGCTTCGCACCTCTGTTTCCAGAAGTCTCAGCATTCCCACTCCGTTTTCCAGCTGAAGATATCCGTCATAGCGCTCCTCTTCCGGAAGCTCCTGTTCCGCAAGGAGATACCACTCATCAGACGCATGTACAAAACGGATCCCATGCTCCCGGAACATTTTTTCCTGCCAGCGGTGAATCTGCTCCAGAACCTTTACCGCATCCTCTTTCTTAAAAGGCTCCAGAGGATACAGGCCCTGACGAAACTTTGAAAGCCCTACCGGAACCACAGACACACTCTGAAGCACAGGCGCATATGCAGAAAGCTTTTCCAGACTGAATTCCAGTTCTTTTCCATCATTAACACCCTTGCAGAGAACAATCTGACCGTTCATGGTAATCCCGGCCTCATAAAGCTGATCTGCCTTTAAAAGAGCCTCTCCTGCAAAGCGGTTATGAAGCATTTTGCAGCGAAGCTCAGGATTCATTGTCTGAAATGAAACATTAATGGGCTCCAGACGGTACTGAATGATCCGGTCAATATCCTTCTGGCTCATATTTGTCAGAGTCACATAATTTCCCTGAAGAAAAGAAAGCCTGGAATCGTCATCCTTAAAATAAAGAGTTTCTCTCATTCCCGGAGGCATCTGGTCAATAAAGCAGAAAATACAGCGGTTGGTACAGGAGCGGTACTCGTCCATAAGCCCGTTTTCAAACTCGATCCCCAGATCTTCCTCATATTCTTTTTCCACTTCCAGCTCCCACAGCTCGCCGTCTGCTTTTTCAATGAGAAGTGTCACAAATTCATCGTTCATCAGATAACGATAATCAAAAACATCCTCCACCGGAGTGTCATTTATAGCAGCCAGGATATCTCCCGGCTTAAGCTCCAGTTCCTGGGCAATACTTCCCGGCAGGACCCTGGAGATGATATGCTTCTTTTTTTTCATAAAATCCCTTTCTTCCGCCTGTACAGACACACCTTGTCGCCTGCTGTCCGTACTGTAAGCTGTAATCATCATAACAATTTTACACATAAAAAACAACTGCAAATTTTATATCACCCCAGCCTGCGCTGTCAAGTATAAAGAGCAGCCGCCTACACAGAAACAGCAGGAGCAGCCCTTCACCGGCAATATTCCACAGGGCATTTTCGCATTCTGCTGACCAAATCCCGGAACCCGCCTGGCAAAATACGCTCTTATCGAATCCACGGCAGACAGATCTGTTCATTCTTCTGCTCTGACTGAATCGCGTACATTTTTGTATACAATATGATTTTTACAGGCGAAAAACAATAAATTCCTTGACGGGCTTTGGGGCAAATGATATAAATGTATTATGGTTTTATTTTTTATAAACAAAATATAAACAAAACTCAGGAGGAAAATTATGCCGAATATAGAGTTACTTGAAAAATCCCTTCCGGTTGCGCCGATTCGTATTGCAGCCCTTTCCGGCTGTCAGGATCTTGCAAAGGAGGTTGACAAGAAACTTGTAAAATTCCGTAAAGAGCTGGTTGCCAAGAAAAAATCTGAGATCATTCCTCAGGGATACTGCGAACCATCCTTCCTTGTAGAATGTGAATGTGTACGCTTTGGCACCGGAGAAGGAAAAGGCTATATCAAAGAATCCGTCCGCGGAACAGACCTTTTTATTATGGTGGATGTTACAAATTACAGCGAAACGTACACTGTATGCGGTCACGAGAACCATATGTCCCCGGACAATCATTATCAGGACCTGAAAAGAATCATTTCCGCAGCTACAGGAAAGGCTCACAGAATCAATGTGATCATGCCATTTCTGTATGAAGGACGTCAGCACCGCCGTTCCAAGAGAGAGTCCCTTGACTGCGCTCTGGCACTGAAAGAATTAAGCGATATGGGCGTATCCAACTTCATTACTTTTGACGCTCATGATCCCCGTGTACAGAACTCCATCCCGCTGAATGGATTTGACAACTTTTTCCCAACCTATCAGTTCCTGAAGGCGCTTGTAAAAAATGTTCCTGACTTCAAACTGGACAACGATCATCTGATGATCATCAGCCCGGACGAGGGCGCTATGTCAAGAGCGGTTTATTTCTCCAATATCCTTGGCGTAGACATGGGTATGTTCTATAAGAGAAGAGATTACTCTACTATCGTAAATGGAAAGAACCCGATCGTGGCACACGAGTTCCTTGGCGATTCTGTAGAAGGCAAGGACGTTGTTATTATCGACGATATGATCTCCTCCGGAGAGAGTATGCTGGATGTGGCAAAGCAGATCAAAGAGCGTCACGCAAAACGTGTGTTTATCTGCACTACATACGGACTGTTCACAGACGGACTGGCTAAATTCGATGAATATTATGAAAAAGGCTGGATCGATAAGGTTATCACCACAAACCTGAACTACCGTATTCCGGAGCTTCTTACCAAACCGTACTATGTAGAAGCAAATATGAGCAAATATCTTGCAAGTATTATCGATATTATCAATCATGATGTTTCTGTTGAAAAGGTACGCTCCAGCAACGAAAAGATCATGGATCTGATGACCAGAGTAAACGGACAGTAAATAATAGTTTCTGTCATCAAAAAAAGCACAGACTTCTGTGCTTTTTTTTTGCTTTTACTTATCATTCAGGACAGCATCTGTAAAAACGCTGCAGAATAAGGTTCTCCGGATGAACCCCTGTCTTACCGCTTTATTCCCAGAAACGCTCCCAGATTTCCTCTTTTTCCCTGAGAGGCCCTGTGAGAATAAAGGAACTCCGGATTGCAGCAGGTACAGAGATTCGGCATGGAAATATGTTCCGGAAGAATCCCTGCCCCAAGCAGGATCTGACGGTTTGCCTCCCAGAGATTCAGCTGATATTTCCCGTTTTCTTTTCTGTAAAAAATATCCTTCCATAATTCCCTGGAAAATGTTTTCTGAAATTCCAGGATCACATCTTCACTGACCTCATAGCAGTCCTGACAGATGGAAGGCCCTACAGCCGCATAAATATCCTCCGGGCGGGTCCCATAATGCTTCTGAAGCTCTTTTACCGTAACCGCCCCGATCCCTGCCGCAGTACCTCTCCATCCAGAATGAGAAAGGCCCACTGCCTTATGAACAGGATCTGCAAAATAAAGAGGCACACAGTCCGCATAAAAGGTTGCCAGTACAAGGCCCGGCACATTGGTTATCATTCCGTCTACATCCGTGTAAGGACGGGGCTTTGTGATTCCGTTTCCCCTGTCCTCAGCGGTTATCACACGGACATTGGCAGTGTGGGTCTGATCCGAGGTTACAATGTCCTCCGGCGAAAAGCCCAGGGCAGCAGAAATCCTGTTATAGTTTTCCCGCACAGCCTCCTCCTTATCGCCTCTTGTAAAGCTCAGATTCATAGAAGAATAAATCCCCTCACTGACTCCTCCAAGCCTGGTGCTGAACCCGTGTACAAAACCCGGAATTTTTTCAAACTCCGGCCAGGTAAGATAAGTCACTCCCTTATTTTTTCTGACATTCATATGAGGCATGTTTTCCTGATGCCATAGGATTTTCATAAAATCTCTCCTTTTTTATCCGCAGTAATCAAAAGCATTTTTTATCCACTGGATATTCTGTCCGTCAATAGCCACAACATCAAATCTGCAGGGCGTATCCTCCGGATACCCATAGCGTACAAGATAAAACAGAGAAGCCCGGCTGATCATTTTCTGCTTTTTATAATTTACCGCTGCCGATGCTCCGCCGCTGCCGGAAGTATGCCGGTACTTTACTTCCACAAAAACCAGATATCTTCCGTCTCTGGCGATCAGGTCTATTTCCCCTGATCTGCAGCGGAAATTCCGGGCTTTTATATACAATCCCTGTTGTTTTAAAAAAGCAGCCGCCTGTTTTTCATAACGACTGCCCAGCTCACGTTTATTGATCCTTCTCTCTCATTTCCTGTCTGTGTAGGTATCTTATGTAATTACTTCCCGAAAGAGCTTTTGCCTTTTCGTTTTTCTCTATACGAAATGAGTAATAAAGCTGGCTCTGTGGATAGGGGACGGCCCGTATTTTTTTAAGGCTTCTATATGCTCCGCAGAACCATATCCCTTATTGGAGGCAAATCCGTATTCCGGCAAAGCCGCATCATACTCTTCCATAAGCCTGTCCCTTGTAACCTTTGCCACAATGCTGGCTGCGGCAATAGAAGCGCTTTTGGCATCTCCCTTGATAATGGGAACCTGGGGGATTTCCACTGCCGGAATGGTCACTGCATCGTTGAGAAGAAGCTGCGGCCGTACAGAAAGCTTTTCGATTGCTTGGCGCATAGCCTCATAGGTTGCCTGAAGAATATTGATCTCATCAATGCGGGCAGGTCCTGCCATTCCAATTCCCACTGAAACTGCCTTCTCAAGAATCACCTCATAAAGCTCTTCCCGCTTTTTTGCAGTCAGCTTTTTGGAATCATTCAGGTAAAGAATCCCATGATCTTTTGGAAGGATCACAGCGCAGGCAACCACAGGGCCTGCAAGAGGTCCCCTTCCCACTTCGTCAATACCGCATAAATATCCCAGATGCTCATATTTATGTTCGTATTCCATCATGTGCTCCATACGTAAGAGCTCCTTTTCAAGAGCTGCTTCTTCTTTACGGCACTTCTCAATCAGCTTCCTTACTCCGCTTCTCTCATCCTCTGCATACAGCTGACAGAGAGCTTTCTTTTCCTCTAAAGAAGCAGAGGCAAACTCATTTTTTATCTCTGTGATCGTTTTCATCTTTTTTACTCCGCAGGCGCCCATTCCAGGGTAATACGGCCAAGCTTTCCGCTTCGGAAATCGTCAAAAAGAATCCCCGAAGCCTTGGCATAATCCAGCTCTTCCCCTTTTTTCAGGCAGCCTCTGGCTCTGGCAATTCCTTCCAGAACACCCAGGTTCTCCTCTTCTTCACTTACCTCATAACGGGCATTTAATACGCCCGGATATTTTTCTTTCAGATATCCGATCAAAGTCAGTGCAAGCTCTTCCATATTCAGAATATCGTCTTTGATAGAGCCGACAAAAGCCAGACGGATCCCTACCTCCTGATCCTCAAATTTCGGCCAGAGGATTCCCGGCGTATCAAGAAGCTCTACATTCTTATTCAGACGGATCCACTGTTTTCCCTTTGTAACACCGGGACGGTTTCCTGTTTTGGCGCAGGCCTTGCCTGCAAATGAATTAATAAATGTAGATTTTCCCACATTGGGGATTCCTGCCACCATAGCCCGGACAGGACGGTTTTTGATTCCGCGTTTTCTGTCTCTTTCTATTTTTTCTTTGCAGGCCTCCTGAATCACATTCTGGATATTTTTCATTCCTGCTCCGTTTCGGGAATCTACTTTTACCACATGAAAGCCTTTTCCCTGAAAATATTCTTTCCAGGCTTCATTCTGTCTTTCATCTGCCAGATCCGCTTTGTTCAGAAGGATCAGCCTGGACTTGTTCTGTCCCAGTCTGTCAATGTCCGGATTTCTGCTGGAAAGAGGAACTCTTGCGTCAACCAGCTCTATGATCAGGTCGATCAGCTTAAGATCTTCCTGCATCTGTCTTTTTGCCTTGGTCATATGACCAGGATACCACTGTACGTTCATATATTACCTAGCCTTTCAAAAATCCCACTTTTTCTATGGGCGAACAGAGGAACCAGAGCTTACCCACAATATAGCGTTTTTTTACTGTACCGATATCTGCATACCGGCTGTCCTCACTGTTGTTTCTGTTGTCTCCCAGTACAAAATATTCATTGGATTTCAGGCTCACGCCATTCTCTGCCAGTCCCGGATTCTGGATTTCCGGGTAGTCTGCCGCCTCGTCATATACTTCTCCGTCTATGTAGATCACGCCGTCCCGGATCTGAACAGTCTCTCCGGGCAGTCCTATAACACGACGGATATGAAGAGCTGCATCATCACTGGCATTTGTACGGAACACGATCAGATCTCCTCTCTGAGGAGAAGAAAATTTATATACTGCCTGATTCATAAAAAAGCGATCCCCCACTGCAAGAGTGGGCTCCATGGAGCTTTCCTGCATGGTAACGGTCTGAAACATTAATACCGCCACCAGGGCAGCGAATACAAGGGTAACGGCAAGCTCAAAGATCCAGCGCAGAGAATCCCGCACTTTTTTGTTTTCCAGCTTTGCTTTCAGCTCCAGAACCTTCGGATGCTCTTTCCAGTTTTTAATTTTTGCGATGTCCATATCTGATTTCTCCATGCACAAAACAAAATCAGAGCAACAACTGTTGAAAAAAGAGGGACAATAGCTGTCGTTATTGTCCCTGCTTTTTAAATCTCTGAAATTGTCATTATCTAACGCGCTCTTTAACCTTAGCAGCTTTACCAACGCGATCTCTCAGGTAGTTCAGTTTTGCACGGCGTACTTTACCGTAACGGATTACTTCTACCTTAACTACATGTGGGGAATGAAGCGGCCATGTTTTCTCAACGCCTACTCCGTTGGAGCTCTTTCTTACTGTGAAAGTCTCTCTTGTGCTTCCACCCTGTCTCTTCAGGACTGTTCCCTCGAAGATCTGGATTCTCTCACGGTTTCCCTCTTTGATCAGTGCGTGTACTCTTACAGTATCACCTGTGCGGAACTCCGGCACTTCTGCTTTTAACTGAGCAGCTTCAATGTTTCTGATAATGTCGTTCATGTTTTTCTCTCCTATTCTTCTGGATGTTCTTAATACATAAATTCTGTAACAGAGGACCATCTTTTTTACAACAGCTTAGATTATACTATAGTACCTCCGCCATTGCAAGCTTTTTTTATTTATATTTTCTCAGTTATCGCATACTGTATACATGTTCATTTAACACATTCGACTGACTGCAGCTTTCTGAAATTCTGTCAGGACATAGATCGCTGTTTTATTATAACCTCTTTCCTTTATCCCAAAGCCACATCCAGCACCATCATCAGCACAAAGCCCACCGCAAAGGCAATGGTTCCCACATTGCTGTGTTCTCCCTCATTTGCCTCCGGAATCAGTTCTTCCACAACCACATAGATCATGGCTCCTGCTGCAAAAGCAAGGAGATAGGGTAAAAGGGGCTGGATCTGCGATGCCAGAAGAAGTGTAACGCCTCCTGCAATGGGTTCCACAATACCTGAAGCCGCACCCCAGAGAAAGGCTTTCCCCCGGGAAATCCCCGCGCCTCTGAGAGGCATGGAAATAATGGCTCCCTCAGGGAAATTCTGAATGGCAATGCCAATTGCCAACGCAAAGGCTCCTGCCATGGTCACTGTATCATTTCCGGCCAGCACACCTGCAAATACCGCTCCGGCAGACAGCCCTTCCGGAATATTGTGAAGAGTTACCGCAAGGACAAGCATTGTTGTTTTTTTTAAAGCCACCTTCGGACCTTCAGACTCTTCACTGCCAAGATGAAGATGCGGTACCGCCTTATCCATCACAAGCAGAAATCCCACTCCCAGAAGCAGTCCCGCCGCTGCCGGGATAAAAGCAAACTTTCCCATTGACCCACTCATATCCATAGCCGGAATCAGAAGCGACCATACGGACGCCGCCACCATCACCCCTGACGCAAAGCCCAGAAAAGCCTTCTGAACCAGAGGATTCAGTTCCTTTTTCATAAACAGTACGCAGGCAGCTCCAAAAGTCGTTCCTACAAACGGAATCATCAGTCCAAAAAATACATTCATGTGCAATACCTTTCCTGATGTTTATATAGCTCCTTCCACAGAGTATTCCCTGTGCTCGCAGTACATAAACCATGTTATTGTTATTTTATGCCGCATCTGCAGTTCTTGTTCCGAAAACATACAGTCCCTGATTTTAGGAAGCCGGCTGTTTCTGTGATTTTTCCGCAGTTTTCTTCTCTGTGTTGTCTGCAGCGTTATTTTCAGCATCTGCTTCTGTCATCACCTTGTTCAGCTCTTCGATCATCTCATCATCTTTTAAACGGAATTTTACCTCCACACGCCTGGACGCGTCTTTATCTACATTTCCGTTGGCATCCAGAACCGGATTGGCCATGGAATGACCATTGACTGTAAGATAATCCTGAAGCTGCTGGCTCTGATCCCCGCTAAGAAAATTGCCCTGAATGTCCAGAAGATACTGAGCCACTGCCAGAGAACGCTGCTGGGACAGATACAGGTTATAGCTGTAATCACCGTCTGTATCCGTATATCCGTCAATAATGATCTCTGCAAGATACTGCCTGTAATCTTCCTGAAGAAGAACTTTACAATAGATGGGAAGAACCTGCTCCAGCGCCTGCTTTCCTTCTTCTGTCAGTTCTGCTTCATCATAATCAAACAAAACGCTTGCCTCCAAAGTCAGAGCGCCTGTCTGTGTATCAATATCCACGTTGATATTATTTTTTGCAAATTCCTGTCTCAGAGCCTCGATCACATCAGCCTTTACTCCGATGATCTGGTCGATCTGGGCCTGCTGTTCCTTTAAAAGAGCTGTTTTTTCATCCAGATCCGCTTTCTGTGTGCTCAGTGTCGCCTCCTGATCCTTCAGCTTGGCTGCCAGCTCCGAAAGCAGCGTTTCCTGATCCTTCAGTTTTTCGTCCTGTGTTTTCAGCTGTTCGTTCTGATCCTTCAGTTGACCTTCCTTCTCATTCAGTTCATTTTGCTGGGCAAGGATCTCCAGAGTATACTCCTCCTGCAGAGCAATCTTTTCATCCCGTTCCTCAATACTTTCATTATAGCTTTTCTGTGCCTGAAACAGGGTCACGCACATGATCAGTACAAACAAAAGCAATACGCCTGCCATCATATCTGAATAAGAACGCCAGACATTAAATCCCCCGTCTTCTGATTTTCTTTTTTTGCGCATCTGTTTCTCCTTTTATCTGAATAAGCCGAATTTTCCTTTCTGTGCGTTTCTGGACAGCTCCCTTATATTTCCTGACATTTCTTCCAGAAGCTCCTGCTGCTGTTCTCCCTGCGCCTCCAGGATTTCTTTCAGCTGCTCCAGAGCTTCCGTCTGAGCGGTCTTTCCTGCGCTGAGGCGGATCTCCCCGTTATTTTTCGCCACAGAAATATCTGCAAGCAGTCTCCGGACCTGTTCCATGGTACGGTAGGATCTTTTCTGATATTCTGCAAACTCCTGCATTTTTGCGTCAAATGCCTCAACTACACGTTTATTGGCAGCGAGAACCTCTCCGCTTACTTTGCCGGCAGAAGACACTCTGTCCATACCCTGAGCCGCAGCTTCCACATATTTCTGCATGGTCTGATTGCAGGCTACCCAGAATTTGGCAGATGATGTTTCTGCTTCCTTGAGATAATCCGCAAGATGCTGGTAATCTGCCTGCTGCTGTTTTTGGATCAGCTGGTTATCCTGAACAATACGATTCGCTGTCTCAATATATTCTTTATGAGAAGCGCCTGCATCCTCCATGATCTTTTTCATGATCTGCTCATGCTGCGCATAGGAATCGCTGAGCTGTCTGCTCATTGCCTGGTAAAGATTCGTAGTGTAGTTCACATTGTCTGCCTGAGCCTCTTTCAGCTGGGACAATGTTTTTCCAAACTCCGAAAACTGTACTCCGAAAGAATCGTTCATTTCCTTTAAAAATACATTCAGGATCTCCCGTATCGCGTCTTCCTGGCACCGGGTAACAGAAGATACCAGCGTATCCAGAGAATCATTCATTTTTTTGAAGGTAGGAGTGATCACTTTCTCAAAGCTGTCCGCCATCTGTACGGAAAACTGTTCTGCCATCTGGTTCATGGCTGCTGTCTGGATCTTCTGGCTGGAGATCAGAAGATTTCTTGACTCATTTTCTGCGGAAGGCATTACATGACTGTGAAACTTTGCCAGAAATGCCTGCAGGGCCTCTGCCATGGAAGAGTACTCGATCTTCATTCCATAGGTATAGACAATGGACAGAGAAATACCATAAATAGACGTAAGAAAGGCAACCTTGATGCCGTCTACAAGAGAGGCCACCGAAGTTGTCATAGCCTCATAATTGGAGGGCTCAAAATTTTTAAGTCCCCACACCAGTCCCACAAAGGTTCCCAGGATACCAAGGCTTGTAAAAATATCCGGCACCATTTCCAGAAGTCGTTTATGTATGTGATTATCCAGTTCCTCTTCATTGAGATATTCTTCAATATCATCAATGCCCTCTTCACTTTTCAGAACACCGTCTGTAAAGGAATTCATTGTTCCGTCAAGATACGGATGATGAAAAATGCCATTCAGTGTTTCTACCTGATCTGTTCCGATCCTTCCCGGTTTGCGGAAAAGGTTTCCCAACTCTGCGGCTGCATTCTCAAGCGATTGAGTAAGATGGTTCATCCGGAACATGCCTCCGAACATTCCCACAACATAAATTGCCACCATAACGCCAAGAAAGATAAAATTATAAACCATAACGCTGACCGCGCCCTGTCCCACATACAGGGTCATGGCTACCGCGGCTGCCAGTACCGCAAGAAACAAAACAACATTTACAATTTTTTTCCTCATAGTAAGCCTCCTCATTGGTTATTATCTTAGGCTCCGCCTTGTACAGCGGGCAAATAAACGCACAATTTACCCTTTTTTCCATAATATCATATCATATGCGCCAGTACAAGCTGTAATATTCAGCTAACTATGGCAAACTCCGGATTATCATTACTGTTCACCACCTTCACAGCAACGGATCATCTCCTGTTTTCTGCCACGGCCAAAAACAGGCTGCCGCGAAATCATTCACGGCAGCCCGGGCTTTTATGCATATAATTTATCTTCTTCTATAAGGATTTCCCGTCCGTCTTTTACTTCCACAACATTAATGCTGCAGTTAGGCGGAACGCAGCCATGCCAGAAATCTTCCGGATCATGGTAGATGTTCTGAAGCAGCGCCCGTATGGCACAGCCATGAGAAGAGATCAGAATCGTTTTGTCCTGCAGATCAGGAGCTGTTGTGATCTCCTTCCAGAACTCCTCTGTTCTTTTCAGAATATCTGAAATATTTTCCCCCTTTTCCGGCCGGATAAAATTCTTCGGATCTGTAAAAAAGGTCTTCATTTCCTCACTGAGGATAGTTCCGTTTTCATCCTTAAACCTGGAACCCTCCAGAACACCAAAATTAATCTCCTGGATTCTCGGCTCCACAATAACCGGAATCTGTTTGGCCCGTTCCCCGAGAACAAGCTCTGCAGTCTGCCTTGTTCTTGTAAGAGGACTGGTAAAGCAGAGATCAAAGGGAACCTCCTTCAATGCCCTGCCTACTTTGGCGGCAAGAGAAATCCCCTCTTCTGCAAGAGGGATATCCACACATCCCTGAACCTTGCCTAAACGGTTCCATTCTGTTTTTCCATGTCTCAGAATATAAAGCTTCATCAGCTTCTCAGCTCGATTCCAAGGTCTGTAAGACCATTAAGGATTTTTTTCATAGCTGCTGTGATCTCAGCCTCTTCCAGAGTTTTATCATGGTCGCGGAATACAACAGAATACGCCATAGACTTATAGCCTTCCTTGATCTGGGCCCCCTCATAAATATCAAAGAGCTCATAGGATTCCAGGATCTTTCCGCCTCTCTGGTCCAGAACCGCTTCAATCTGGCCTGCGAGAACATCCTTTGGTACAACCATACTTAAATCACGGGTAACTGCCGGATATTTTGCAATTCCTGTGAATTTATGAGAAAATCCGGCAAATTCCAGAATATCCATAATATCGATCACTGCAACATAGGCTTTTTCTCCGATATTGTAATTATCTGCAACGATCGGATGAACCTCTCCAAGATAACCTACGGTCTTTCCTTCATAAATGATATTTGCCTGTCTTCCCGGATGGAGGTACGGTTTATTGCTGTCCGGTGTATAGGAGACTTTTTTCTTCATGCCTGCCTTTTCAAAGAACTCTTCGCAGACACCTTTCATATCAAAGAAATCGCCTGCTCCGTACATACCAAGAGTAAAATGAACTCTCTCGTCAGGAAGCTCTGTAAGAGGCAGAGATTTCGGAAGATAAACCTTTCCGATCTCATAAAGACGTACATCTTTATTTCTTCTGTTATAATTTGTTCCGAGAGAAGAAAGCATTCCATGCAGAGTTGTAGTACGCATGATGCTGTAGTCTTCCCCAAGAGGGTTGCTGATGGTAATTACCTTTCTCAGCTCACTGTCCTCAGAGATACGCAGCCTGTCAAACACCTTAGGACTTTCAAAGGAGTAGCTCATTGCTTCAGAGAATCCGCAGTATTCTGCAATGTCCCTTGCAATCTGCTCAATTCTCAGCTTAAAAGGAAGACGGCCTGTGGTAGCTTCCCCTGTAGGAAGAGTGGTTGGAATCTTATCATAGCCGAAGAATCTTGCCACTTCCTCTGCCACATCTGCCATACAGTGAATATCCTGACGGAAGGTAGGAGCCACGATCTCATTTGTTTCCGGATCAAGAGTCAGCTCCACTCTGCCAAGGTATTCCAGCATTTCTTCTTTTGTAAGGTCTGTACCAAGAAGCCCATTGATCTTTTCCGGCTCAAAAGGCACTCTGGACGGTTCTCTTGTTTCACTGCACACATCTGCCATGCCGCCCACAACCTCACCTGCGCCAAGCTCTTCCATCAGCTGACACGCGCGGTCAATGGCTGCCTGAGCATTATTGGGGTCAAGACCTTTTTCAAACTTGCCGGATGCATCCGTACGAAGGCCGATTCTCTTGGAAGACAGACGGATGTTTGTACCGTCAAAGCATGCTGCTTCAAAAAGCACTGTTTTTACCTGATCTGTGATCATGGAGTTTTCGCCGCCCATGATTCCCGCAATGCCTACCGGCTTTTTGCCGTCGCAGATCATCAGGACGTTTTCATCCATGATACGTTCCTGTCCGTCCAGAGTTACAAATTTTTCTCCGTTTTCTGCTCTGCGGACAATGATCTCATTTCCTTCGATCAGATCCAGATCATATGCGTGCATGGGCTGTCCGTATTCTTCCATTACATAATTTGTAATATCAACCAGGTTATTGATCGGACGGATTCCATTGGCAGCCAGGCATCTCTGCATCCATTTCGGAGAAGGACCGATTTTTACATTTTTTACTACCCTTGCGGTATAACGGGGACAAAGAGACGGATCCTCTACTGTCACCTTAATGTAATCAGAAACGTCCTCATTATTTCCTGTAGCTTTTACAACAGGAGGACAGAATTTTTTGTTAAAGGTCGCTGCTGCCTCTCTGGCAATACCCAGAACGCCATAGCAGTCTACACGGTTGGATGTGATCTCGTATTCAAAAACAACATCGTCAAGTCCAAGCTCTTTGATGGCGCTTTCGCCTACCGGGGCATCCTCCGGAAAAATATAGATTCCGTATTCCGGAGCTTCCGGATACATTTCTCTTGTGCTTCCCAGCTCCTCAATAGAGCACATCATGCCAAAAGACTCTACCCCGCGGAGCTTGCCTTTTTTGATCTTTACGCCGCCTGGAGTTTTTTTGCCGTCATGGCCTCCTGCCACACGGCCGCCGTCCAGAACTACCGGAACCTTGTCTCCTTCTTTTACATTGGGAGCTCCGGTTACGATCTGTACGGTTTCTGTTCCCACATTCACCTGACAGATAATAAGCTTATCTGCGTCCGGGTGTCTTTCTATTTTTTCAATCTGTCCGATTACGATTTTTTCCAGATCTGCATCCAGCTTTTCAAAGCCCTCAACCTTTGTTCCTGACAAGGTCATGGCATCTGTATATTCCTGAGCTGTCACATCCAGATCCGGCACATACATTTTAATCCAGGACATTGATGTATTCATGTTTATATCCACCTTTCTTGTTGTTTATAGATAAGATTCGTAAAAGCAAATACTCGCTTCGCTCCTGCTTCCTTTCGGTTGTATCGGAAAATCAATGAAGTTCCCCGATACAGGATTGAAGAGACCGCAAAGATAAATATCCTTTCGTATGTTTAATCTTTACTAGAATTGTTTCAGGAAGCGGATATCGTTTTCGTAAAGGAGTCTCATATCGTCGATCTCATATTTCAGAAGCGCGATTCTCTCAAGACCCACACCGAAAGCAAAGCCTGTATACTCCTCCGGATCAATGCCGCACATACGAAGAACGTTTGGATGAACGGTTCCGCAGCCCAGAATCTCGATCCATCCGGAGCCTTTACAGAAACGGCAGCCTTTTCCGCCGCATTTAAAACAGGATACGTCCACCTCTGCGCTTGGCTCTGTAAACGGGAAATGATGAGGACGGAATTTTGTTTTTGTTTCCGGTCCGAACAATTCTCTTGCAAACTCCTGAAGAGTTCCTTTCAGATCTGCAAAAGTAATATTTTTGTCAATTACAAGGCCCTCGATCTGATGGAAGGACGGAGAATGGGTAGCGTCTACCTCATCAGAACGGAACACTCGTCCAGGAGCGATCATGCGGATTGGCAGCTTGCCTTCCTCCATGGTACGGGCCTGTACCGGAGATGTCTGAGAACGAAGCAGAATGGAGCTGTTAATAAAAAATGTATCCTGCTCATCTCTTGCCGGATGGTCCTCCGGAATGTTCAGCTTGGTAAAGTTATAGTCTGCATACTCTACCTCAGGACCTTCCACTACCTCATAGCCCATTCCGATAAAGATTCTTTCCACTTCCTCCAGGGCAATGGTATTTGGATGACGGTGTCCGATCATTGACTTCTTCGCGGGAAGGGTTACGTCAATAACCTCTGCTTTCATTTTTGCTTCACGGGCAGCTTCCTCCAGTTTCTTTCTGGAAGCTTCCAGAAGCTCCTCGATTTTTGCTCTTGTCTCATTTACCAGCTGTCCTACTTTCGGACGGTCTTCCGGAGCAACATCCTTCATACTCTTTAAAATAGCTGTCAGCTCACCTTTTTTACCAAGGTAAGCCACCTTTACTTCATTGAGTTTGTCAGGACCTTCAGCTTCTTCAATACGTTTTCTGGCTGCTTCTGCCAGTTCCTGAAGTTTTTCCTTCATATCCATGGTTGTATTCTCCTTTTTTCTTATTTCATTTCATATTTGCACCTGCCGGATAAATCTGCAGTATCATTGATAAAGTCGATTACTCTGCGCTTATGCACTCCCGTAATCGTCAGCAATTCGCAATCCGGGCTTTTGTCCTGCCTGCTCATTCCTGTCAGCCCGTCCAATGTGCACAGTCTCCTGCATGCAGGCATGCGTAAACTGTGCCCGCTGTCCGGAACTTTATTTTGTATATGAGAATATTACGGAAGTAATTTCTCCATATACAAAAAACCCGCCCCTCAAAAGAGGGACGGAATATCCGCGGTACCACCCTGTTTCCTGCGTGTACATACAGGCGCTCAAAGTATCTGCTTAACGCGCAGCTACGTCATTTCCTACTGCCTCCGGGGTTCAGAAATGCAGCTCCGGCGGGAAACTGAGGAACTGTCTGAACTTAAAGAAGCTTGCAGCCGGTGACTTCTTCTCTCTGAAAGAAAACAACTCCCTATAACGCCTTCAACGCTTTTATATCTTTGTTTACTATGCCACAGAAAATTTTTCCTGTCAAGATTTTTCCGTTATTTTTTTAGTTCCTGTCTATTTCTTTTTTTCGCTCCAGCTTCCATTCCCTGCGTTTTCTTGCGATCAGCTGCCAGAAAGACAGCTTTGCCTGGCGGAACTGACTTTCAAAGTATGCGTTGATCTCTGCTCCGTACAAAAGAAGGTTCATACAGAAATACAGCCATACCATAACCAGGATCAAAGTGGAAAGGCTTCCGTACATGATACTGAAATCCGGAAAAAATGTAAAATACAGAGAAAACAGATACGAAAACACAGACCATGCCACAGCTGTCAGAAAAGCTCCCGGAACCTGGCTTTTCAGAGATGCCCTTCTGTTTGGCAGATACCGGTACAGCACCAGAAAAACAAGAAACAGCATCACAAAGACCAGAAAGGTTTTTGCCCCCAGGATCCTTCCGATCATATTTCCCAGAAACGGAACATATCCGGAAATCAGAACATGGATCCTGTTTCCCATAACCAGAAGCAAAAGACTGGCGATCAGGGCAAGTACAAACAGAAACATATAGAACATGGAGTAGATTCTGTTTACCAGCCAGTTTCGTGTTTCCTTTACATGATAAATGGTGTTCAGTCCATTGATCAGAGCCTGCATGCCCTTTCCCGAGGACCAGAGGGCCACCAGAGCAGAAAGAGGCAGCACAGCCGCGCTTTTTGAAAAAACCTCTGCCACAATATTTAAAACAAATCCCTGCAGATTTTCCGGTACAACACTCATAATAGCCTGACGTACTTCCCGGTAGGTCAGAGGTGTATACTGCACGATCGCGGTCAGGAACAAAACAAAAGGGATAAAAGACATGATCAGAAAGTACGCTGCCTGAGCCGCATATGCGCTGACATGATCTTTTCTCATTCTCTCCATAAAGCCCAGAGCCAGATGAAGAGCTCCCTTATCATTCTTCTTTTCCATAATTACTTCTCCCGTTATCCAGCTTACGACGGTTTATTTTCTGTCCAGTGCCTGAAGTCAGATACGTCTTTTATTATGATACCATGAAAATATTCCTGTGACAAGCACATGAGCGGAGGCGTTTCTAGCCCCCAGTCTGCAATATTTCAATATCTTTAAAAAAATACTCAAGAATCTCCTGACAGGTATATCCCTGTTCCGCCATTCTGTCCGCTCCTGTCTGACTCATTCCCACCCCGTGACCATAGCCGCCGCCTGTGAGAACCACAGAATTTCCCGGCTTTGCGCTGATATCAAAATAGGCGCTTGGGAGAAGCTCGCTTCCCTGCACCTGAGTCCCGTCCTTTTCTGTGATCATACTTCCCTTTGGGGACAGAAACTGACGGATATCATACTCGGTCTCAACCAGAAAATCTCCGTTTTCTGTATTTACCTGAAGCCCGGTTACAGCGCCGCTCTGATTTATTCTGGAAACAGAAACACCGAGAAGCTTTCCTGAAGCTCCCTGGATTTCCTGTGCGCGCCTTTCCAGCGTTTCCCAAAGGATCTCTGTCTCCCACTGGCTCCACGGTTCTTCCGAATCAAAACCACAGTCAACGCTTTTCAGATAAGGCGCGGGTTCCTCCGCTCCCCATATCTCGTCTGTACTGGTGACGCCGGAAGAAGTTGAAAAATAATATGCCTGAACAGGCTTTCCATTCTGACAGAGAATTTTTCCTTCTGTGTCCCTGACCGCCTCTGATGTTGCCTGCTGAGGAGCGATATTCTGGTATACCTGATAGTTTACACTGTCATCTACGTCTGCTCCGTACTTTGAAAGTCGTCCTTCCTGCATCTGTTTCCACGCATAGGTCCTGGCGCATACCGCCTGAGCTTTCAAAGCTTCCTTATGATAGCCGGAAGGCATTTCACTTGGCACCACTGCTTCCAGATACGTTTCCAGAGGCAGCTCATTGATCACAGTAAATCCCTGATCGGTCCTCTGTATCTCCAGACTTCCCTGATAAACAGGATTTCCGCACTGCCTTTGTATTGATGTAAGCTGAATCCCATTTTCATGAGCCGGTATCACCACAGGTTCCTCTGAAGCCGCCATATTTTCAAAGCTGCAGACAATCTCTTTTCCATCACGCAAAGCAGTTACCCGAGGATGAAAATACGACTGATAATCTGTTGTCATAAGAAGAACCCGTATGTTTCCGGCTTTTTCCTCCCGTGTCTCCACTTTCCCGGCGCCTTTGTTTTTTCCCGCACTCGGTACTTTTTCTTTCCCGGCTCCGGAGAACTCTCCTGTGCTTTGTATTTCAGATTCAAAGCTCTCCTGATACTCTGTATTCTGTGCCGGTTCTTTTACAGTCTCTCTTTCAGACCGACTCTGCTGCTCTGCCACTTTTATGTATTCCTGTTTTTCTCTCAGCCGCGATTCTGCCGCCCTGTTTAACAGCATCATCCACGAAAAAAGAAGCAGGAATAAAATCTGATATCTAAAAAAAATTCTGGTTTTCCTCATATTACCATTGTATGAGAAAAACCAGAAAAATATGTTTAATCTCTTACTGAAAAACGATAAACGGTTTCAGAATAATAACGTTCTCCTTTTTCCAGAACCGGTGAGTGGAACTCTTCAACATTTACAGCATTGGGCTCTACCTGTGTTTCCAGACAGAAACCATCTCTTTTGTCATAGGTATGTCCGTTTTTGCCAGCCTCCTGTTCCACAAAATTTCCTGCATAAAACTGAACACAGGGGCAGTCGCTGAGAACCTCCATTACAATTCCTGTTTTTTCACAGCGGGCGCAGGCAATTTCCCTGATCTCTGCCTGAGTATATCCGTCTGTCACGTAATTGTGATCAAATCCGCCTGTAAATTTCAGCTGTTCAAATTCTGCCTCAATATCTTTTCCAATCTGTTTTTCTTTTCGGAAATCCATTGGTGTTCCTTCTACCGGAACATTTTCTCCCAGAGGAATGGAATCTTCTCTTACCGGGGTGTAGGTCTGAGCGTGAATGGTCAGATACTGATCCAGAACATTTCCGCTGCCTTCACCTGCAAGATTAAAGTAAGAATGGTTTGTCATATTGGCAACCGTCGTCTTATCGCACACACCGGTATAAACAATACGCACAGCATTCTTTTCTGTAAATTCATATGTAACACTGATATCGAATTCTCCGGGGAATCCGTTTTCTCCATCCGGACTGATCCTGGAAAACGTCACACTGTTATTTTCCTGATCTATGTGCTTTGCCGTCCAGAGTTTTTTTTCAAAACCATCCGGACCGCTGTGGAGATTATTGTTTCCCTCGTTCTGGGCAAGAATCACTTCCTGTCCGTCCAGTTTAAAACGTCCGCCTTCTATCCGGTTTCCGCTGCGTCCGATGCATGCGCCGAAAAAGCATCCGTTTTTCATATATCCTTCCAGTGTATCGTATCCCAAAACTACATCTATCAGGTTCCCCTGACGGTCAGGAACGCAGATCTTTGTGATCACAGCTCCAAATGAAAGCACCTCTGCATAAGCGCCTGAGGCGTTCTCCAGATGAAAACATTTTACTTCCTCGCCGGACGGCAGTGTTCCAAAACTTCTTTCTGTTACCATGTCTTTTCCTCCCGCAATACCATGTATTTTTTTTTCCTTCAATGTCTGCCAGAACATCATGGAATCATTTTTATAAATAAAAAAGAGCCCTGTATATGGCTCGCTTTTTACAGAAAGTCCCGGAATGCCGTTCCCTTCCTTTTGACGCCTAGCCGAAGCCAGGTGGGTGTCCTCAACAGATGATCTGCCTACCACAACGAGAGGTCTGACATCACGATCTGCGATGTTGGAGTCCCTTCATGTCAATGTAGGTTCAAAATAAAAAGGGGCCTCGCACATTCCAGGATTTCTCTTTTCTGTTATTACTATTGTACCCTATTATATGTATTTTTTCAACATATTATTTGTAATGTGAATAATAAAATTTATATAAAATGTCACGGTTCAGTTCGCTCCGCCTCAGATTCCGAGGATTTTTCTTACGGCTTCAGGCATGTCCTCCGGAGCCACAACTGTATCATGAAGCACCGGCGCTGTACGGATCTCTTCCACTGCTGCCGGAAGTCTGACTCCACTGAGCGCAGACAGCGCGTCACAGAGCGCAAAATCATCCAGTCCCTCATATCTGTCAGAAATAGCAGTAATTACACTTCTTGCAAATTTATACGGGCTTGCTGTAGAGGCGATCACAACAGGAGTGGCATCCTCTGTTTCCCGAAGGTATTTCTGGTATACTCCTGCTGCCACTGCAGTATGAGGATCGATCACATAATCACTGCCATACCAGGTAGCGCTGATGGCTTCTCTCGTTTCTCCCTCGCTGCAGTAATTTCCGTAAAAATCTTCCAGTCCCTTTTTCATTTCTTCGGTGATCGTATATTCTCCGCCTTCGCTCAGAGATCTCATAAGCTCCGCACACGCCTGGGAATCCTCTCCGGTAAGACGGTAGATCAGACGTTCCAGGTTACTGGAGATCAGAATATCCATGGAAGGGGAAGCGGTCAGTATAAACTCACGTTTTCTGTCATAGGTTCCTGTCCGGAAGAAATCATAGAGAACCTTGTTTTCATTGGAAGCACAGATCAGTTTATGAATCGGCAGTCCCATCTGCTTTGCATAATAAGCAGCAAGGATATTTCCAAAGTTTCCGGTAGGAACTGTAATATTGATTTTTTCACCGGTATTGATCTCTCCTGCTTTTACCAGTTTTGCATACGCATAAACATAGTATACGATCTGAGGTACAAGACGGCCGATATTAATGGAATTGGCTGAGGAAAACTGAAAACCGTTTCTGTCAAGCTCTGCTGCCAGCTCCTGAGCATTAAACATCCTCTTAACCGCGCTCTGAGCATCGTCAAAATTTCCTGTGATTCCCACCACTGAGGTGTTTTTACCTTTTTGTGTGACCATCTGTTTTTCCTGAATGGCGCTGACACCGTTTTTAGGATAAAAAACAATGATCCTTGTTCCGGGAACATCCGCAAATCCGGCCATTGCAGCCTTTCCTGTATCTCCTGAGGTTGCAGTGAGAATTACGATCTCATTTTTTACATGATTCTTCCTGGCTGCAGTTGTCATCAGATGAGGAAGAATAGAAAGCGCCATATCTTTAAACGCAATGGTAGAACCATGGAACAGTTCCAGGAAATATACTCCTCCTGCTTTTTTTACAGGAGCGATCTCCTCTGTATCAAATTTGGAATCATAAGCTCTGGCAATACAGTCTTTCAGCTCTTCTTCTGTAAAATCTGTAAGAAAACGGCTCATAACCTCATAGGCTGTTTCCTGATAGGTCATTTCTGAAAGACGGTCCATAGGTACGTCAAGCTTTGGAATGGACGTAGGAACAAACAGACCTCCATCCTCTGAAAGCCCCTTTAAAATTGCCACGGAGGCTGTTACTGTTTCTTCTTTTTTACCTCTGGTACTTTTATATAATACCTGCATTGTCGTTCCTGCCTTTCTTCTGTTATGATTTATTTTTGCACCATTGTATCATGAACTTTAGCAAAATACCATAGTAAAATCACAAAAAGACACAGAAAACCCCGCGGAGCTTTTCCGCAGGGCCTGTATTTCATTTTTATTCTGCTTTTACCATCTGAACCAGATCGGAATCTGATTTCTTATTCTTTTTGTTCTTTTTATTTTTTTCGGACTTTTCCGTGTTCTGTTTTTCGGAGGATTTTTTATCTGCCGGCGCTTCCTCCGGATAGGTATAAAATTCATGGACGCCGTGTTTAAACAGTTTTACAAGATCTTTTTCAAACCAGGCAATGTTGTGTTTTTCCGCTGCCGATTTCTGGATGAAAAACAGCGCTCCCTGAGAATAATCCGTACCCTCCAGTGCCTGTCTGACCGCTTCTTTTGTTTCCTCTGTAACTGTAACCTCATTGATACGTCCGTCTGCCACAGGCGAAAACTGAGGTACCCCATTATCGTACTCCCAGATCACATCGGTTACAGTATCCGGAAACTCCGGATGCTTCACCCGGTTCATGATCACATTGGCAACCAGTACACGGCCTTTGATATCTTCGGTCCCTGCCTCTGCCTCCACGATCTGCAGAAGATTCTGATAATCCTCATCTGACATCATAGTTGCAGAGGATGACATGGATACCATTCTGGAATCAAAATCATTAACAGCAGCAGCCATAGATTCACTGAGATCAATTCCCTCTGCGCTTTTTCCAACTCTCTGAACTCTCTGCCCTACCACAACGTGTTCACAGGAGGTTCCGATCCGGTATATGTCAGAGCCTTCTGCCGGAGTTGCACTGAGTCCGGAAACTACTCCTGCTATTCCTGTAGGAAGTTCATAATCTGTACCTTCAGAAAAATCATATGTACTTTCTGCTTCGGAAGCAGCGTAAACTTTATGCTCCCGGTCACTGCCTGTCACTATGCCGCCTGCCAGGACTCCTACCGCTGCCAGAGCACATACACTCAGCGAAAGAAACCCGTGTACCGATGCATTTCCTGTTGTTTTGTTCCCTTTCTGTAATTCATGATTTTGTGATACTTTCCTGTTCCTCATAACTTTACTTTCCTTGCATTTTTATTATGTCATCTTTTATTTCTTTTGTAACATTTTCGTAATGCATAGGAAAATTATATTTAATATCAGCTCATATGTCAAGCTATATTTTTTGTTTTTATACTATTTCACCAATTATATCACATGAATTCCATGAATTTTCATGATTTTTTCATGTAGTAAAAATTATTTTTTAAGAAAAAATTACATTTTCTAAACTCATTATAAGTACATCTGATGACTTCGTCAACCATTTTACATCGACTGGTTCCGACAGTAAAAAAGTCTCTTATTCTTTCTTTTTTATGTGTAATTTCGTTTCCCGGACCTAAAAAATGTGGTTTTGTATTTTCTGATATATTTGCAGTTTCTTTTTATATTTTTCATATTTTTAAAAAGTTTTCGTAGAAATTACCTGATAATTATGATATGATAAAAACATATAAAAAGCGTGTTCAGAAGGGAGGATTCCATATGAGTAAACGTATTATTACCATCAACCGCATGTACGGAAGCGGAGGCCGGGTACTTGGAAAAGCGCTGGCAGAAAAGCTCGGCTATGCATTTTATGACAAAGAACTGATCGAGCTTGCAGGAAAAGAGAAGCAGATTCCTTTTCATGAGCTTGCAAAAGTAGACGAAAAAAAGCCCCATCAGTGGCGCTTTTCCGGAGATCATGATGTTCAGATCACCCCTGACTTCTACACCGTTCCCATGAATGACGTTCTCTATGAAGCCCAGAGAGATATCATTCTTTCTCTGGCAGAAAAGGGCAGCTGCGTGATCGTGGGACGCTGCGCCAACCAGATCCTGAAAGGCCGTTCTCTCAGTGTGTTTATTCATGCACCCTTTGATCTCCGGGTCAGAAATGTACAGGCACGGACCGGAAGAGAAGAACGCAGCGCACGAAAAATGGTAAAGCGTACAGACAAAGAACGCCGGGCCTATTATGAATTTTTTACAGATGCCAAATGGACAGACTTAAGCCAGTATGATCTGTGCATTGACAGCAGCCGGTTTACTCAGGATCAGATTCTGGAAATTCTCACAGAGGCTGCCAGAGAATGCTGAATCCGGTTTCTGAGTCATGGAGTCTCTTTCTGATATCCCGACAGATATTTTCAATTGCTTAAAATTTTATATTTTATTTCGCAAATGATCAAATACTGGATTTTTTGTAATATAATCCGTAATATACGGGCATAAAAGAATTTTCGGTTCCTATATGTACAACGTACAGAGCATACAGAAAATCACCGGCTGACCTGCAATTTCAGAACAGCCGGTGATCTTTTTTAATTCTGATGATTTTCGATGTAATCCTTCAAAAATTTATATACTTCCGTTTCTACAGGGGGACAGCCTTCCAGATGATGTCGGAAATTTCTTGTACAGTGTCCAATGCCAAGTTCTCCTGTTTTTCCCCGGAATCCCTGTCCGATATGGATTTTTTCGTGCAGCTTTTCCAGAAGGCCTTCCTGTTTCAGCATATCAAGCGCCGGAATCAGATATCCGTAACAGGCGCTGCAGGATTCTACTTCCTCAACAGCATCTGCCAGTTCTACAACCTTACGTGATTTCGGAAGCTGTTCTCCTGTATCCGCTCCACACGCCCGGATATCAGCTTTTTCAAGCTCAGAGCATCCTACGCCCAGTCTGCCTGCCAGTTCCACATAGGGAACGTCCGAAATCTCATAATGCATCAGATTGCACACATAGGCGTCCATCAGGACCGGATCCCGGCCTGTCAGCACCCGATTCATTACAACGGGATTTCCTCCATCCTCAAAATCCAGATCCCCGCAAATATTATCTACCACAATAAAATCCTGACGGATACCCATATTCAGATGAGCAATCGGTTTATGAAGCCCCAGTGAATGAAAACGCCTTTTTTCCGAATTCGGGATCAGGCCTTTCATATTTTTAAGGGCGCAGGTAATTTTGGTCTGGCAATGTCCCTTCAGCACAGGAACATTAATGAGAAAATCAATGTCCTTTACGCTGGTGCAGATATGAAGCTCCATTCCCCCACAGTCTGCCGTATAGCTTTTGTCCTTTTGTGTGTCATGAAAGACTACTCCGTACTCATCACAGAGTCTGTCATATCCGCAGGCATAGAAGGCATCCATGGTTTTATCTCCCACCCAGGAACCCTCCATCAGCGTCAGATTTCGGAACCCTCTTTCCTGAAGATATTCAATAATGCCTGCCAGAACCTCAGCGTGGGTGGTTGCCCCGTTAGACGGATGAGAAGGGGAAACCATATTGGGCTTGATTCCGATACGAAAAGCTTTATTTCCAATCTGCTCTGCCAGCCCGCTTTCTTCCAGAATCCTTTTTGTCATTTCCTTATACTCTGTTCCACATGTTATAAAAATCTGATTTTTTTCCATAAATGCCGTTCCTCCTGTAACAGATAAATCACTTTTTATACAGGATACCTTATTTTCCCGGAAAATTCCAGAGCCTTTTCTACAGGAAACATACGGACCAGGTATTTTAAAATTCTTTTTTCTCCAGGGCCTTTACGCTAAATGTATAGGAGATCAGCATGATCACCATACAAAAAACCATAACGCCCAACACAAGCGCCAGCTTGGGGATATTTTCCTGGGCGTCTCTGATAAGAGCGTCTATGTCTACAGAAAACAGCTTAAAAAGATATCCGATACAAAAACTGGCCAGAAAAATCGCTACAACAAATCCCATTCCCACAATGCGGGATTTTTCCGGTCCAAATTTAATTCTCGTAGGGATCATTACCGCTGTCATAATCTCAGCAATAGCAAAAAAAACAGGAAAAACAAGCAGCATCGGTTCTTCTCCATGAATCAGGGGCATTTTAAATATCACAGTTCCCAGAACTGCCGCAATGACAAGTCCCACCGCTCCGGATAAAAAACAGATCAGATACTTTTCTTTTATATAAGTTTTTTTGCTGACAGGAAGACTCATCAGAAACGGCATTCCGTTTTCAAAATCATCATAGGAAAGTGTAGAAGCTCCGGCAAGCGCCAGCATGATCATAATAAAACTGGAAGAAAAACTTCTCATCTCCTTATTGACAAGTCCTAAAACAATCCCCATTGCTATTACTGCCAAATATACTTTACCTGTATTATAAAGCAAGGCAAGGTCTTTTTTCAAAAATCCTTTCATAATGCTTCTCCTTTCGTCATCATGGTCAGTACCTGGTCTACAGTACCCCTTTCCACTGTAAGATCCGGATAGTTTTCCTGATAAAACTGTCTCTGATCTGTAAGGCAGCTATAGCCGAAGGCTTCTTTTCTGATCCTGAGAAGGTATCTTTTATCCAGAGAAGAAAAGGTTCTTTCATCTGTCTTCAGTACCCCGTAATTACCCAGAATCCTGTCAGTTTCCTCTTTCATCACGATTTTTCCCTGATGGATCATATAAATCTCATCACAGAACTGCTCCAGATCTGAAGAAATATGGGAACTGATCAGAATTCCCCTGCCCGGAACCTCCATATACTCTCTGAGAAGATCCAGAATCGTTTCCCTGGACATAACATCCAGTCCGGCTGTAGGCTCATCCAGAATCAGAAATCTTGCGTTCACACTTATGGCAAAAAGTATTTTCAGCTTTGCTTTCATTCCTGTTGAAAATTCCTTCAGCTTCTTATCAACAGGAAGCTGGAAACGCAGGCACTGCTTCTCAAATTCCTTTTTCTGAAATCCCGGATAAAAGTCTCCCATAAAACTCATTAGCTGAGCCACTGTCAGGTATCCGGAAAAAAAGCTGTCCGAAAGAACCGTACCTATCTCTCTTCTGTCATTTTCTGACAGATCTTTTCTGTTTTTTCCAAAAATCCGTATTTCTCCGGAATCCGGCTGTACAAGGCCCAGAAGCATTTTAAAGGTTGTACTTTTTCCTGCTCCGTTGGCCCCGATAAGTCCGGTAACGCAATCTTCCTGAATCTTCATGGAACAATCAAGGGTAAAATCTTTATATTGTTTTTTTACCTGATCAAGTTCTGCAAGCATAGTTTATTCTCCCTCCATTATCAGCCGGAACAGATCGCAGATTTCCTCATCTGTCAGCCCGCCTGCCCGCGCTTTGCGCACAGCCTCGTCCAGATCATGTTCCAGCTCTTTTCTTCTTTCTTCCATGATCATCCCCTGATTGGCCTCTGCAATGAAGCTGCCCTTTCCATGGACAGTATGCACCAGCCCTTCTTCTTCCAGATAATCGTATGCTTTTTTTACAGTCAGAGCGCTGATCTTCAGCTCACGGGAAAGCATCCGGACTGACGGAAGCGCTGTCCCCGGAGCCAGATCACCATTGATGATATCTGCCCGGATCTGTGATACGATCTGTTCATATATAGGAGTCATGGATGTATGATTAATAATGATATGCATATCTTCTCCTCCTGTGCAAACAGTATATAACAGTATGTAACTGTTGTCAAGTGTTATATACTGTTTGTTCTTTTTTCTTTTTGTCTATAAAAAAGAAACAGCTTGCCTCATATGTAAGACAAGCCGTTTTTCCTTATTTATCCTTATGAAGTTTTTTTCTTCTCTTATAAATTATGATTCCAAGAGCCGCCAGAGCTGCGGATGCTGCAATAAGCAGAATCAGAACCGGAAGTATCTGTGTGGAATCTCCTGTTCTGGCAGTCTTTTTATAAACAGTCTGATCTCCGGAGCCATAGTGATAAGACGGCTCATTTCCGCTGCCTGGATTTTTTTCCACAGGAGTAACAGTCACCCTGGGAGCAGAGGTGGGAGATGGTTCCGGACACTCTGGTTTTTCTGCCTTTACCATTGCCTCTCCATGAAAAATCTCCATTCCGCTTTCATCTGTATAAGGGAGAAAAATCAACGTGTTCTGTATTTTTCCATAGGTCTCCTGTCCGGACATCTGTGTGATCAGATAACCGCCCGGCTTCAGCCCTGCAAACAGAACAGTTCCTGACTGGTCTGTCATTGCATTTCTGGAAGGAATCTCTTTTTTCTGAACTTCCTGCACAAGTTTTTCTGCTGTTTCTCTTACACTGGCAGCAGTGTCCAATTCTTCAGGAGTAATCCCAATATCATTAAGCGAAGGAATCCAGACAAATTTATCTGTCTTTCCCGGTATTTCCGGCTCTGCTACCTGATATACGGCAATTCCCACATGCTCCGCAGATGTATTCAGATCCGGAAGACTGACCTTCAGTGTAACGGCATCATTTTCCGAAGCCCGCACACCTGATGCCGTTACAAGCAGCACCGCTGCCAGAACAATCATATTAAAAATAAACTTTTTCATTCCTTCTCTCCCTGCCTGAATTTTTTCTTTCTGATGCGAATTACAAATACTGTAACAGCCAGTATCACAAAAACCACTGCAAGACTGACTATAAGTCTTGAAAGATTTCTGTCTTTTTTGTGTTCCACAGAACTGACTGTATCTTTTTCCTGAGGCGTTACCATTTCTGTGCGTTTTCCCCGGATCAGAAGCCTGTGAGTATTGACACCGTAGGGCGTACAGGTCACAAGGGTCGCATAATCCTGCCTAGGAATCACAGACAGCTCCTCTGTCTGATCCGGAAGGACTGTACAGATCTGATCCACTCGATAAAAAAGGTCTTTACCCAGAGTGCTGATCACAAACAGATCCCCCTCTTCCACTTCATCCAGTCTGGTAAAAAGGTCAGCAGAGGGCAACCCTCTGTGTCCGGAAAAGACTGTGTGCGTACTTTCTCCTCCTACCGGAAGAGAAGAACCCTCACAGTGTCCCACACCTTTTGCAAGATCCTTTTCTTCTGTTCCATGATAAACAGGAAGCTCTACTTCTATTTTGGGAATCGTGATGCTTCCCATCACTCCGATTTCTCCTGTTTTCAGAAGATTTTCATATCTTTTCGGATCCTGCTGACTGGCATAAAAAGCCCCGTGATTAAAATCCGGCTGTTCTGCCAGTTCCCGGTTATATTGATCTGCCTGAGCTTTCATCTCCTGATACTGAAGATCTGTAACAGACTCTCCGGCTTCACGGTACTGACGAACTACCTCAGCCTGCCGGATATGCTCCAGATATCCAGAAAAAGCAGGGTAAAGGAAGATTCCTGCGCCAGTAAGCATAAGCATGATCAGAAATATTTTCAGGCCCTTATTTCTCATGTCGCTTTTCCTTCCTGTATTTCACAACCGGCCTTATCAGCAGATAGTAAAAGAAAATCACTGCTGCCACTACAACTATGGCAATCAGAATCTTATTTTTCCTGTTGTCAGCCGTATCCTTCTGGTTCCAGTCTTTCCATGTTTTCTGTACTTTCTGATCATAAGGTACTCTTTTTCCCCGCACAAGAAGACGGTGGGTATTAACGCCATATGGCGTACAGGTTACAAGAGTGACGTAATCCTGTTCCTCTGACGGCTGCAGATCCCCGGTATCTTCAGGAAGAACGGTTTTGATCTGATCTACTTCATAGGCAAGCGTCTCATCAAGTACCTGAATAAAAAACATATCTCCTTTTTCCAGTTTATCCAGATCTGTGAACAGCCTGGCTTCCGGAAGTCCCCTGTGGGCACTGAGAACCGCATGGGTTCCGCCTCCGCCCACAGGAAATGCAGTATTCTGAATATGTCCGACGCCTTTTTTGAGAACCTTTGCCTCTGTTCCATGATAAACAGGGAGCTTCAGCTGAATCTTTGGAATAATAAGGGTGCCAATCTGACCGTTATTTTTGTTCAGGATTTTCAGATACTCTTCCGATAACTGCTGATTCATCTCTTCTGTAAAAGGATCGATCACAACTGTCCTCTTCAGATTTTCATTAAATTCTCTTGCTTTCTGCAGTTCTTTTTCTGTTTCCGCATCATTCATCTGCTTTACCTGGTTACTGTAATCTTCTACTACTTTTGCCTGATTCTGGCTGTTCAGATAAGCACTGACAGACGGATACAGAAGGATCGAAGCACCCAGCAGAAATAAAACACCTGCAAAAATCCTTATTTTCATTGTCTTTCATCAGTTATTTGTTTTCTTTTTTGTTCAGTCTGACCAGAAGTACGGCTGCACCAACCATCACACCAATACCAACTACAGTAAATACCACTGTGCCAATACCGCCTGTAGACGGAAGAGTGAAGCCTTTTGTGTTAATGATATCCAGCTGAGAGCTGTTTGCAGAATCTTTTGTTACTGAAAACTCTACCGGATCCTTCAGCGCTGTATATCCGGACGGAGCCTTTGTCTCTTTCAGATAATAGGTCCCTGCAGAAAGTCCGTAGAATTTTACAATACCGTCATCACCGGAAACAATCGGATCTAATTTGTTTCCTGCCTTATCATAAACGGTTAATTCCTGCTTGCATTCCTTATCTGCATACACTCTGAATTCAGCGCCTGCAAGTCCGTTTTTCTTATCATCCTTCTTAGTAAACTGATATCCGTAAGTTTTTACTTTTACCTCATCAAACTGTACGTCAATGCTATCATCATTCTGATAATCAAGTCCTGCTGTGTTTGTTACTTCATCTCTGACAACTGCATCTTTTGTCAGAATAGCATCATAGGTGATTACCACCTTTATATAGGTATTTTTCAGATTTTTATCTGGTTCTGCAAAGGTAAAGGTAATGTTTGTCTCCGCTGCTCCGTCAGAATTTTCCGCAGGCTCTGCTGTCACAAGAGCTTTCAGATCAGTTCCTTCAGCATCCTGGTCACTCTTATATCCTGTCACCTTCCAGGAACCTGCTTGGAAGGCCAAGCCTTTGCTCATGATATCACGGATAATATACTTTTTCAGAGTTCCGTCTCCGGAAGGAACCTCGGAAGTAATTTTAAAGGTAACCGTATTTCCTACTCCTGCACTTGCATTTGTCTGATCCTGAGTTCCCTCAATTTTGTCAATTTCTTTTTTTCCGATGATCTCATCCACTGAGTTTTTGGGTTCTGCAACAACATCATAAACCCACTGATTATTTACCAGGATCGGCACAGAGACAATAAAAGGATTACAGAATTCTTTGACTCCTGCAGGCGCCTTTGTTTCTGCCACAAGATAAACCGCCTTGTCCACAAACTTTCCGGGTGTTTTTCCGTCTGTTCCGGTAACACCTAATGTATTGACAGCTAATGCGGTAATCTCTTTTTTCTTTGTTTTTACTGCCTCAGCCAACGCGGACTGCATAGCCGCTCCATCATATACCTCTGTTCCGTTATCTGTATAAACAGGAGCAAGTCCTTCTGTCTTCAGATAACCGAGCAATTCATCATTCGTGATGGTGTATCCCAGCACAGGAGTCCCCTCTGACTGATAAAATTCACCAATTTCCACATAGTTAAAAGTAACATCTGCTATCGGCTCTTTATTCTCATCCTGCTTAAAAATCTGCAGGGAACCCTGTCCGCTAAGATCAGGGGCGGTGGCTGCGCTTACTGCTCCTGCAGTTCCCAGAAGCATTACTGTTCCCATAAATACAGCTGCCATACGTTTTAACATACTTTTTTTCTTCATATACCTTTTCCTCTCTTCTTTTTTATCTGTTTCTCTGCCGTCTTTTCTGGCAGAGATAACGCTTATATAGAATCAATGCCACAGCAATGAAGATCACTCCTGCTGCCGTAAATAAAGCTGTGCCTCCTGATCCCGCCAGAGGCAGAAGAATGGTAGAACGATTAAAAATTTCTATCAGAAGATATTTTACACCCTCCTCATCTTCATGAGGAGACTCCTTCAGCGTCTCTTCATTTAAAAGAAAATCCACTGCCTCTTTTTCACCGGGCGTCACATATCCGGAAGGCGCCTTTGTCTCTGTCAGCCTGTAATAACCATAAGGAAGTCCTGTGATATCAATTTCACCTTTATCATCTGTCGTAAAACTGGAAGTATTATATGTTTGATCCACTTCCCAGTCCTTATTGTACTTTCCGGTTTCAAAAGATTTCAGCGCTTCCTCTTCTTTTCCTTTTATGGGCTTCAGACGTTCCAGCCGGAATTCGGCTCCGGGAAGAAATTTATCCGGCTCCTGTCTGTCCGCTTTTCTTACGATCACTTTTCCCGTACCTTTGGAATTGGTAACGGTCAGTATATCGCCCTCCTGTGAATAGGAAATGGAATATCCTCCGCTTTCTTTTGCCGGAATATTATCCTTGTTGTCTACAGAGATCGTTTCTCCGTTTTTCAGAATAAACGCTGTTTCCAGAACACGGTACTGATAGGTTTCTCCTGTTCCTTTGTCTGTTTTTTCAAGGCCCTTAAATACATGCTGCCACGCCGGGCTGCTGTTTACGCCAAACTCTGCTTCCGCAATCTTTTTGTATGCCGAATCCTCTTCAGATTCCAGTTTTCTCTGAAGTTCCACCTTCACAGAAACCGGACGGGCAGGGTCATTGGAATCCTTCCATACTTTTTTTACCGTAAGAGAGTGTGTACGGTTTGTTACCACATAAACAGAAACAGGGATTCCATCCTGACTTTCCGGTTCTCCGGCTGTATAAACAGCATCATAATTATTAAGATCCCATTTTCCGTCACCTGCATTCAGAGAAGCTGTTTCCTGAATTTTGTAGGTATAGGCAGTTCCTGTCTCGTTTACAACAGGAAGCTTGGGAGTTGTAAATTCCCACACAGAATCATTGCCGGAAACAGCGTCTTTTGTAGACAGTATAAAATAACCGTTCTCATCCACTCCCTCTGCAAGAGGATTTCCGTCAAAGTCTTCTGTTACCGGACTGTAGGCACTGTCAGGCTCTCCCACTGCTTTTCTGAGAATTCTGATTCTGATCTCATCTGGACGAAATTCTTCAAATCCTTTATCATCCCAGATTTTTCTTACTTTGATCTTAAAAGGAGCAACTGTGTTGGTAAAAGTATAAACTGCCGCGTCTCCTGTGTAAACTTCTGCATCCACATAGGGAGCTTCCTGTCCTTCTGCCGGAACCACGCCGTCACGAATTTCATCTGTATCATGTCCCTCATGTGCATTCAGGGTACCCTGAATCTGTTCCAGTTGGAGTCCGTCGCCTGCCAGCTCCCGGATCGTGTACGAAGTTCCTGCCGGGATACCGTCGATAACAGTTCTTCCTTCACCCTTTTCGTTTACTGTAACCTCCACATCTTTTACAACAGGTTCTGTTTCCAGTCCCATTCCGGCAATGTCAGAAAACTCAACCCGGAACCGATAGGTCTGACCTGCATAAGTTCCCAGCTCCTCTTCTGGAACATTTAATTTTTTCACGATTTCCAGAGACCCGAACTTCAGCCTGTTCACAAACGCTGCTGTAAGGTACACCGGATTAATTTCATTATTATCAGGATCCTCATAGCTTCTGTATACAAATGCCGTCTGTCCGTTTTCATTATCTGACATAGAAATTCTGGGAACTGAAATCCTTCCGTCATAAGGGAACGCATTTTTCTGGGATCCCTGCGGAACCTCTGTCAGGTCCAGAATCGCCCCTGTATTTTCCAGTGTATGGATATCATTTCTTGCCGGAAGAAGATAGTTTTCATCAATATCCTTTTTTTCTCTTCCTTCCAGAATACTCCACACAGTATCAAACACTCTGGGGTCTACATTACTCTGCTGGATCTGAAGATAACTTCCCATTCGGAACTTGTCCAGAAATTCTGCCCGTTCTCCGCTTCCCAGACTGAACACCCCGTCATCTACCATACGCAGTTTCGCCTGAGCAAAATCCGTACTGTAATGGCCGTACCATGCGCCTGTGGCCGGTGACAACTGGTTGGATTCAATGGAACCATAATCAGAAATCTGATCTTCCTCCACAGAAAAACCATGTCCTGGTATATCCTCCAGATCCGCATAAAATTCCAGATTATCTACATACAGCGGCTCTGTTATGGCTGATGCGATATTTACTTTTTTTACCCTGGTGCGGTCAAAGCTTACGCTGTCTGAACCGTTTTCTTTTTTCTGATATTTCATACTGTCCAGATCAAGACGCACCATGTTCCAGCTGTCCTGTCCAATGCCGTTGCTGGTTCCGTTATAAGTCAGCATATCTGCCCAGCCGCCAATACGATTGCCATTGTTATCTTCCAGCGAAACATAAAGACTTTCTCCTGCAGTATCCATTTTGTGGCTCTGATTATTTGCTTCCAGCCTCAGATAATTATATTTGCTGATGTCCTTTGGTCTGTCGATACTGAATGATACTAACGCTTCCTCCGGAGGCTGTACGCCATGCTTCAGTTCAGACTGTTCCAGAATACACAGAACGCATTCTCTTTTTTGTGATGAGACTACTGCGTCATACACCATTTTTATGTTAACAGAATATCCGAACTGAACATTACTTGTCATAGTAATACTGTCAAAAGCAGTATTTTCTCCGTCTTTAAAATATCCTGCAGAATCCTCTACCGCTAAAGGCTCTCCGGATACTGCCCGGTTTCGGATTTCATACTCAAAGCTTCCGATTCTTTCCAGTGATTCCCGAAAAATCTCATTTGCCCCGTCTGTAATAATTTTATTGGTTACATCCAGAGTATTGCTTTTCGGAAAGTTAAACGTAATCCTAAGATTGGATGCACCAAGTCCCCTCTCCATATAGAACATGGTCAGCTTATGCTCCCGGATGCTTTCATCAAGTTCAAATGTTCCTGCCTTTATCACCTTGTCAACACGGTTTTTAATTTCCCATGTTTTCTCCTTAAAATTAATGGTTCCCGTACATCGGTCATGGATACCACCAATATCAAGTACCAGATGATTGTCAATATAGATCCAGGTATCATCATCGCCTGAGAACTCAAAAGTAACCGGCTTGGGGTCTTTGTCATCCTTATCCATTACAAGCTCATTGCCTTCCGGTAAGGTAAAGGGAATGGTAAAGTGTGTGCCAAAAAGATAATTCACGCCAAGATTTCCTACCCTCGCTGGATTTTTGACATTCTGATGTTCTCCATAGGCTGTATTATATGGAAAGAATCCGTTAAGAGGCTGATTATCAGGTCCTTTTTCCGTACTTTCTGTTGCAATATAGTTATTGCCGTCTTTTCCAACCCGTTCCATATAATATCCTGTATCGGAATCCTGATACAGGCGTACAGACTGCTCTTCATTCATACTGTCAAACTCCCAGTATCCCTTCTGATTTTTCGTAAACGGAAAGCTTACATTTTTATATACATTTCCCACTGCTGCTCCAAGGCTGTTGTTTCCTCTTAGAAAATCCTCACTGAACAAAGGGAGTTCTACACCGTCAGACATTTTCAGAGTATCATCTGTCAACGTGTCCGATACAATCTGGGGTACTGGTCCTCCTTCCCGGCCAGTCCAGTCATTCCACTCATGGCTGCCGCCATACTGATATCGGTCTTTATTTGGCTTATCCGGTGCTTCGCTTAAATACAGAGCTTTCTCACTTCCAGCTTCTTCATAGTAATCTTCTGCCGCATCATTAAACACACTGGAAATTATTTTTCCATAATAACTGGCGTCCAATGTAGAAAGGCTGATTCCCTTCAGCTCATAATTGCTGTAATAATCATAAAACTCAGCATTTCCATAGTATGTATCGTTTTCCTGAACAAAAGATCCCTCGGGAACAGAAACCGTTTTATCTCCCATGGACTTAATATCAAGAACAGATTTCCAGGAGCCTGTCAAAGTTGGTTTCGTTTCTTTTGCCCCCACAAAACAGGGGTAGGAATATTCTGTTACAGGAATCGTCACCCATTTATCCGCAATATCTTTGCTGCTGTTCCACTCATGTTGAGATGAGCCGGTTTCTTTCCCATAAAACCGTACATATTTGTATTCGGAGCTTATTTCAACACCCCATACATTTTTTACAAAGTCAGAACTAATTTCACCCTGCCAGCTGTCTGGATCTGTTTTTATTAAGTCTTCCTGATTTGTCCAGTCTGTCCCATCCCTGCTGACAGAATATTGTATGTTTTCAAATCCTGTAAGAGTATTGTCATAACACACATAAATTCTGGACTGTTCACTGATAATTCTTTCTGTAAAAACAGGCTTCATCTCACGGATGTTATCTGCCTGAATCATCTTTCTGTTTGTATTATAAGGAAAATAAAACCGGAAGGTTATTTTTTCATAGGTTTTCTCTTCCTCCGTTCCCTGATAATCTTCATTATATGCCAGATTTCCTGTCAGCGTAAGAAGCGTCTGCTCTGTAGCTCCGCAGGCCTGGGGAAACTGATAATACCTTACTCCGGGTTCTCTTGTCTCTCTTGTTAATTTAAAGGAAACTCCATTATAGTAAAGTTCCAGTGTATTCGGATCCAGATATATCCCATTGTGATTCAGATCGGCTGTATTCACAAAAATTTTCTGTCCGTCAAGACTTCTGTCTGCAACAGAGGGATGCGATCCCCAATAGGAATCACTGATGGACTCCACTCCCGGCTGTCCCTCATGGTTATAGAAAAACGTATCCATGATACCCTCTTCAAAAATCAGGGATTCCGTATAATTAGGGTCTTCTATTCCTGCATCACTTTCTTTATAAATATTAAAACGTCTTACAATCTGATAAGAAGTACTATCCTCATATTCCAACAAAAAAGTTACTTCTTCATAACCACCCTGGGGAATAGGAGCAGAAAAAATGCTGGATCTGCCCTCATACATAAGAGTTGTGTGATCCGGGGTATCAGAAGTGTTCTGTTCATCATAAAACTGCATGGTAACACGTTTTACCCGGCCTCTGTCGCTCTGCGCAATATCTACAAAGTAAATTGTTTTGCCGGCCTGATCTACCATCTCCCGTTCAGAATACGCCATAACTGTCTCTGACTCATACAAAGCATCTGCGCCCCAGTAGGAATATTCCGGAACGTTCATATCGTAATAAAAGGTATTAAATGATCCCGCACAAAAGTTCACCGGAATATAGCCCTGCATTTCCGTTTCCATCCCATAAAGCTGATAGAAATATCCGGAGAGAATCTCCCTGTTTTCCACTGACTGCCCATCTGCCTGGATAAAAGATACTGCAGAATAATCTCCCTGAGGAATCAGAACCGAATATCTTCCCCTGTCACCTTTTGTCATGGGAATGATCTGCTCACTGTCTTTCCCTCCCTGAAAAACAGCCATGATATTGTCCATATCATAATCTTTCCAGTACAGATTTACAAAAAACAGTTCCTGACCTGCCAGTGATCCGTCAGAGGATACCAGCAGTCCCGTATCGTCTGAAAAATCCACAGTATCATCCGAAAACTCTTCCGGCAGCTCCGGATCGGTATTCTCTTCTATGATGATGTCATCTCCCAGCTCATCATCTGCGCTTCCGAGATCCTCCTCCGATATTTCAGGTTCCTCCTGAGGAAGTTCTGAATCCATCTGAGGAAGCCCGGAGGATTCCGAAGGGATCTCTATACTTCCAAAGTCTTCCTCTGCTTCTGCCTCTGCAGAAAAATCTGCTTCCGGCATATTCTGTTCTGCCGCTTCTGCTGTTTTAAATCCAGACAGAGAATTTCCCGTACCCGGGGGAATCAGTCCAAAAATCAACAGAAACATCAGAAAAAACGCCATCATTCTTTTTGACATTCTTTTCTTCATCGGCTGCCCTCCTTATACGACTAATACTAACACAGAATATTCACCATGCATAGAAGTTTTTTATATATTTTGTACATATTATTAGTTTTGATAAAATCATTTTTATATATTTTGCATTATTATTCATAATATTCCTATGATTATTCTTTTCATCCAGATTACAACTGGTTTATATACAAAAGTGCGGCAAATTCCTGGATTCAATATTCCCTTTTTATATTTGCGCAAAAAAAATGAAACCATCCTTCTCAGACAGTTCCATTCTCTTTTATTCCGTTTTTAATATTTTACTCTGCTTTTTGGCCCCTGTTTCAGGTATACATGCCTGATGTAATGCAGAAGCTTTTTCTCTCCATGATCGTTCAGGATTCTTAAAAGTCCTTCCAGTTCTTTTTTGGTCCGGGGATGGATGAACCACAGACTGTCCTTGCTTTTCAGGTAATATTCCAGAGGCTGGCTTTCTGTATAGGCATCCCCCAGATAGTTCCTGGATGCGCTGATCCTGTCCATGACCATTTCCGCCACATACTTCCGGGGCATCGGCGCACCCATGATCACATGCTCTCCATCCAGTGAATAGTCCACCCAGTGTTCAAAATGATGCTTGTTTCTTCCTTTATGATGAAGCCAGGAGGTGGAAACACCAATGTCCTCCCTTTCTGCGTTATTTGGACTCCTTGTGCCCTGATAATATTTACAGCCTACCAGAAATTCTGCAGGCGAATATTTGGACAGATCGTGCAGAAGTCCCTGTTTGTAAAGCCCGATGCGAAAGCAGTATTTCATCACAAGGAGCTTGTGTCTGGTAATGGTCTTAAAATGAAGCCACGGATGCACTGCTTATTCCTCCTTTTTACCTGTCAGCACCACAATGGTGCGGGGACTGATCTCTATATTTTTTTCATAAGACTCTTCTCTTTCCCGGAAGGAGTCACCCTCCTCTGTGTCTGAGGTATCGGCTGTTTTTTTCCAGGTCATACCCTCCGGAAGGTTGGGAAGAGCAATGGTTCTGTTTTCCCAGTGAAAATTATAGCCTACATAGATGAAATCATCCTCTGAACCGTCTTCTTTTTTGGCATAGGAGCCGCAGTACATCACTCCGAGAAGGCGGCTGGTATTTTCCTGATTCAGATACCAGGCGCGCTCTCCATGGAAAGAAATATCCGGAAAACCTTTTGCAAGATAATCAGCTCCTTTTGGCTCTTTCTCCATGTGAAGAATGGGATGAGCTTTCCGAAAGGCAACCGCTTCCTTTACAAATTCAAAAATATTTTTGTTCTTTCGGAAGGCTTTCCAGTCTGTCCATCCAACAGGATTGTCCTGACACCAGGCATTATTGTTTCCGTTCTGAGAATTGCAGAATTCGTCCCCTCCGTAGATCACAGGAGTTCCCTGGCTGAGCAGGAGCATAAGAAATGCATTTTTGATCTGCTGATCCCGCATTTTTTTTACAGCCATCTTTCTGGTAGGGCCTTCCAGCCCGCAGTTCCAGGAATAATTATACTCGCTGCCGTCCTGATTGTTTTCTCCATTTTCTTCATTGTGACGATAATTATAGGCAACTGTATCATAAAGGGTAAAACCGTCCTGACTTGCCATATAGTGGACCGTTCCACCTGCATTCCGAATATGACGCAGATGATACTCCACAGCCGGAAGCATTCCTTCGTCGCTTTTCAGATAACGGCGCATGTCCCTCTGAAAGGCATCTGTACACTCTGCAGACATTTCATCCTCAGCGCTGACAGATAAATCCCCAAAAAGCTTTTTTGTCCCGTAAAGAATATGATCTCCTGCAAGAAGCTCTGTTGGCACGCCGTCTCCCATAAAATGAAAGCCGTCCACATGGTAATAATCTCTCCAGAACCAGGCCGCACGAAGGGCTGTAAGAGGGTTGGTTCCCCCGGGAAAATACAGCTCCATAATGCATTCCATCCCTGCCTGATGCAGAGCTTTGACCAGATCCCGGAATTCATTTTCCGGTTCCTTTGTGGCACAGTAGGAGCGCTTTGGCGCAAAATAAAAGCCCTTTACATAGCCCCAGTAGTTTATCCTATCCTGGCTTCTCTTTTCTGTGATCATATGGCTTTGTTTCCCATTGGAATACGGCAGTTCCATAAATTCATAGGCCGGCATTAATTCCACAGCGTTAATGCCCAGTTCCTTCCAGTAAGGGATCATTTCTTTCAGTCCGCTGAAGGTTCCTCTCCGTTTCTGAGGTAGCTTCTGCTGCTTTGTATATCCTCTTACATGTACCTTATACAGAATCAGATCCCGGTATGGAATCTCCGGAAACCGGTCTTCCTCCCAGTCATATTCCTTTTCTGTAAGAAAGGTACAGCGGATCTGGTTTTCATTTTCTCCGTTTCCCCGAATTCCGAACTGTTCCCTTCCGCAGATTCCATGAGCAAACGGATCCTGCACGATTTTTCCGTCAATGCGGAAATTATATTCATATTTTTTAGTGTTCAGCCCGGAAACCAGCATGGTACATACCTTTCCCATGCGTTCTGTAAAAGGAATCTCTCTGCATGGAACTGCGCTGCCTTTCTGGTACAGAACCAGAGCCGCCTCTGCCCCCGGCAGAACCTCTGCCGCAAAGTTCATTCCTTCTTCATTTTTGTTTGCTCCGAGCATTACGGGATTTCCATTTCGAATCACTATCCTGTCCCATTTTTCCATGATCGTCTCTCCTTTTCGACAGCCTGTTTCAGTCCCGTTTATTCCATTTCCTGTACAGAAAACCTCAGATTTTAAGATCCAGTTCTACCGGACAATGGTCGGAGCCCAGAATATCTGTGTGTATTTTTCCGTCCTCAAGCCGGCTTTCCAGCTGGGGAGAGGCAATAAAATAATCAATTCTCCATCCTGCGTTCTTTTCCCTTGCCTTAAACCGGTAAGACCACCAGGAATAAATGTTTTCCTGATCCGGATAAAAATATCGGAACGTATCAATAAAGCCGCTTTGCAGGACTCTGGTAAAACATTCTCTTTCTTCATCGGTAAATCCCGGATTTTTGCGGTTGCTTTTTGGATTTTTCAGGTCAATGTCCTGATGCGCCACGTTCAGATCACCGCAGCAGACTACAGGTTTCTTCTCCTGTAATTTCAGAAGATATGCCAGAAAATCTCTTTCCCATTCCATCCGATAAGAAAGTCTTTTCAGCTCGCTCTGAGAATTGGGGGTGTACACTGTCACCAGATAAAATTTCTCAAATTCCAGGGTGATCACGCGTCCCTCTTTATCGTGTTCCTCTATCCCGATTCCATTTACAACATTCATCGGTTCCTGCCTGGTAAATACTGCGGTTCCGGAATATCCTTTCCGGTTGGCGAAATTCCAGTACTGATAATAGCCCGGAAGTTCCAGTTTCACCTGATTTTCCTGACATTTTGTCTCCTGGATACAAAAGATATCTGCATCCAGCTTCTGAAAGCTCTCCTCAAAACCTTTTGTGATGCAGGCTCTGATCCCATTTACATTCCACGAAATAAGCTTCAATTTTTTCCTCCTGTAACGTTTCTCAGTCTTTGATACTTACAGTATACCATATTTAACCTTTGATACCAAACCTGTTTTTACGGAATCCCGCTTTTCCTGTCAGGGCTTCTGTTACTGTTCGCAGCAACCGGCTTCCCACGATATTCTGACAGCTTCATATAAATCTCCGGATCAGAAGATCGTATATTGTTTTTCTGTATCCCGTAGCCCCTAAAGCAGACACGGCGTTTTTTCAGCTGTTTACAAGCTGACGCTTATCTGATAAAATGGTTCATAATCCCTGGTCAGATGACCCCGGATAAATACAAAAAAGTGAGGAAACCACATGAACGAAGAATTTACAAGTTCCTGCAGCGCAAGCGACTGCGCTTCCTGCTCAGGCTGCGGCTCTGATCAGAATGAAACACCAAATACCATTACTCTTACACTGGATGACAATACAGAAGTAGAATGTGCGATTCTTACCATCTATCCTGTAGATGAAAAAGAATACATTGCCCTTCTCCCTCTTGACGAAAACGGTCAGAACAGTGACGGAGAAGTATATCTTTATGTATTCTCCCGCACAGAGGACGGAAATCCCATGCTGGAAAATATCGAAAGCGACGATGAATATGCAAAGGCTGCAGACGCATTTAACACAATCCTTGAGAATGCCCGCAAAGCAGAAGAAACAGGACTTGAAAATGCTCATAAAGAAGAAACAGGAGAGCTTCTGGATTAATTTCCAGGCTCTCCTGTTTTTGTAATGTATTGATTATTTATTTGTCGTGCTTCCAAATCCGCCGTTTCGAATACCCTGGGCATCGTCATCTACGGTAATCCCGTATTCTACAAAAATTCCCTGCATAAATCCGTTTCCTTTTGCAAGTTCTACGTTTTTTCCTTCACGTCCGTCATTTGTCAGCTTTGCAAAAATGTGGCCTTCATTGTCAGAATAAAAATAATCGCTGTCGATAATGCCCACTGTATTGTTCAGCTGCAGACGATACCTGAACCCAAGTCCGCTTCTGGGATAACATTTCAGAACCCAGTCCTGCTCCATCTCCACCCGGATTCCTGTGGGAATCTTGATGATCCCGCCAGGTGCAAGGCTGAAGTCTGCAGGTGAAAAGAAATCATAGCCTGCACTTCCTGCAGTGGCTCTTTCAGGAAGCAGGATATCTGCATAAATCTTTTTGATCTCTTCTTCCTCTGCATCCGGAAAAGTATCTTTCCAATCCTCAAGGAAACGTTTTTCACTTACTTTATGAAATTTTGCAATTCTTTTCATGCTTTTCTCCTTAATGCTTATGCGTGAAGGACGATTTCTCCCTGACGGAGCGTTGCAGGAACATCGATCACACGCTGATTGTCCGAACCTTTCCAGCGAAGAGAAGGATCCTTACGCTTCACAAGAAATTCTCCGTCCACACACACATCAAGGTACTGAATTATCTCTTCATTCTGAATTTCTTCCCAGAGAGATCCTGTATAAAGCCATATGGTCTTTTTCGGATATTTCTGACGGATTTTTTTTGCAAATTCTGTTACGCCCGCAATGTTTGCCGGATGCAGGGGATCTCCTCCTGAAAAGGTGATCCCGCTGATGTAATCCTTGTCCAGCTCTGCAAAAATTTCATTTTCCTCTGCTTCTGTGAAGGCAAGACCTCCGTTTGGATCCCAGGTAATGGGATTCTGACATTCTTTGCAGCAGTGATTACAGCCTGCTACCCAGAGTACCACACGGAGTCCGTCTCCATTAAGCATATCGTCCTTTGTTATATTATGATATCTCATAAAACCTCTTTTTTATGCCTCTTCCGGCACATCTTTCATACTGAAGCTGATTCTGCCCATTTTATCTTTTCCAAGACAGATGACTTTTACTTCATCACCAATGCTCAGAACATCTTCTACCTTGTCGATTCTTTCTTTTGCGATCTTGGAAATATGGACCATGCCCTCTTTGCCCGGTGCAAACTCAACGAATGCGCCAAACTCTTTGATGCTGACAACTTTTCCTGTAAAGAGCTGCCCTGCCTCAAAATCAGTTGTGATCATTTCGATCATATGAGCAGCCTCGTCCATTCCTCTCTGATCTACGCCGCAGATAGATACTGCGCCTTCATCGCTGATATCGATCTGTACACCTGTACGCTCGATAATAGCATTGATAGTCTTTCCTCTCTGACCAACCACATCACCGATCTTCTGAGGGTCGATCTGGATCTGGATGATCTTCGGAGCGTATTTATTTACATTGTTACGAGGCTCTGCAATACATTTTTCCATAACCTCTGTAAGAATGTATTCTCTTGCCTCTTTTGTTCTGCGGATCGCTTCCTCTACGATCGGTCTGGTAAGTCCGTGGATTTTGATATCCATCTGGATGGCAGTGATACCCTCATGAGTTCCGGCTACCTTGAAGTCCATGTCGCCGAAAAAGTCCTCAAGTCCCTGAATATCCGTAAGAACAATATAGTCGTCATCTGTTGCGCCTGTTACCAGACCACAGGAAATTCCTGCTACCGGTTTGCGGATCGGCACTCCGGCTGCCATCAGAGACATGGTGGATGCACAGATACTTGCCTGAGAGGTGGAACCGTTTGATTCAAAAGTCTCAGATACGGTACGGATCGCATAAGGGAACTCCTCTGCTGACGGAAGTACCGGAACGAGCGCTCTCTCAGCCAGTGCTCCGTGACCGATCTCACGGCGTCCCGGTCCTCTTGACGGTTTTGTCTCACCGACTGAATAGGACGGGAAGTTATAGTGGTGCATATATCTCTTGGAAGTTTCAAATTCATCCAGTCCGTCCAGTCTCTGAGCCTCGGAAAGAGGAGCCAGAGTTGTCACTGTACAGATCTGAGTCTGTCCGCGGGTAAACATTGCAGAACCGTGAACTCTCGGGATCAGATCCACTTCTGCTGCAAGAGGACGGATCTCTGTGATCTTACGTCCGTCCGGTCGTTTGTGATCTTTGAGGATCATCTTGCGGACAGTCTTTTTCTGATACTGATAAACAGCCTCACCCAGTACGTTCAGCCATTCTTCGTTATCTGCAAATTTTTCCTGAAGTCTGGCTGTGATCTCGCGGATATTTTCTTCTCTTGTCTGCTTGTCGTCTGTGAATACAGCCTCTTCCATTTCTTCCGGCGGAACGATCTCGCGGATTGCCGCAAACAGCTCTTCCGGTACTGCGCAGGAAGCGTACAGATGTTTTTCTTTGCCGCAGTCTGCAACGATCTTATCAATAAAACGGATGATCTCCTGGTTTACATCATGAGCTTTATAAATTGCCTCGATCATCTTGTCTTCCGGAATCTCATTTGCTCCGGCTTCGATCATAATGACCTTTTCTCTTGTAGAAGCAACAGTAAGCTGAAGATCAGAAATTTCCTTCTGAGCAAGAGACGGGTTGATCACAAACTCACCGTCAATGAGGCCAACCTGAGTGGTAGCGCAGGGGCCGTCAAAAGGAATGTCAGAAATACAGGTTGCAATAGCAGAACCAAGCATTGCCGGAATCTCCGGATTACATTCCGGATCAACAGACATTACCATATTTACAAGTGTTACGTCATTTCTGTAATCCTTTGGAAACAGAGGACGCATGGGACGGTCAATCACACGGGAAGTAAGGATTGCATGCTCGCTTGCCTTTCCTTCTCTTTTATTGAATCCTCCCGGGATTTTTCCTACTGCATACATTTTTTCTTCATACTCAACACTTAACGGGAAAAAGTCAATTCCCTCTCTCGGCTCCTTGGAAGCTGTTGCTGTTGAGAGAACCGTAGTATCTCCATAGTGCATAAGAGCTGCGCCGTTGGCCTGTTTTGCAACACGTCCTACATCTACTGTAAGTGTTCTTCCGGCCAGTTCCATAGAATAACTTTTGTACATAGTCTTTCTCCTTTTTTAATATTGTACGGGCTGTTTGCTGCCCTGTCGAACAGGAGTCCGAAACAACTGAAAAACCCGCCTGACTCTCCACACGGGCTTTTCAGTAGTCTCGGAAATTACTCACTGATTTCAGACAAACAGCATAATTTCCCTTCTTTTTGTAGTAAAACAGGGCGGATGGAAATCCGCCCTTCCGCAAACTAATTATTTTCTTAAACCTAATTTTTCAATCAGTGCACGGTATCTTTCGATGTCTGTTTTTTTCAGGTATGCCAGCAGACCTCTTCTCTGACCAACCATCTTCAGAAGACCTCTTCTGGAATGATGATCTTTGTGATGTGTCTGTAAATGCTCTGTAAGCTCCTGAATTCTTGCTGTAAGAACTGCAACCTGTACCTCCGGTGAACCTGTGTCACCCTCGCATCTTGCATATTCTTTCATAATTGCCTGTTTTTTCTCTTTTGAAATCATTGTGATTTCCTCCTTAAAATATTATTTTTCAGATTGTCCTCAGGACATCTTTTTCTGACCGCCTCGTATTAAGAAATGGTTGGAGATTCCTGTCTCTGAATACGGGCTGATTCACACCTAAACCAGTATAGCACAAAAGATATTGGCTGTAAATGATTATTTATTTTTTTACAGAATCTGTACTGTCTTCCTCTGTAAGAGAGAAAGCAATGTTGGTTGCATGGTCTGCCACACGCTCCAGTCCGGAAAGAAGATCTGAGAACATCATGCCTGCTTCTGCCGTACATTCATTTCTCGTAAGACGCTGAATATGAGATTCCTGAAGCTCTCTTTCCATACGGTCCACCTTGTTTTCCAGGTCAAGGATTTCCTGCATATGCTCCTGATTATTATGAGAGAACATATCCAGCGCATAGGTGGTGATGGTGACAACCGCGTCCAGCATCTCGCTGAGCTCACGTTTTGCCTGAGGGCTGAATTCCACCTGGTCTTCCATACGCTTTCTGGCAGCGTCTGCCACATTCTCCGCATGATCGCCGATTCGCTCAATATCGTTGACTACATGGAACAGACCGCCGATGCTCTTTTTATCTTCAGTAGGAATGGTAGTCTGGTTTACCTTTACAAGATAATCTGTAATGGCATGGTTCAGGAAGTTGATCTGATCTTCTGTCTCATAGACCTCCTGGATTTCTCTGTCATTCATGGTAAATAAAGCGTCCATGGAATGTCTCAGGTTCTCAATAGCGATTTTTCCCATGCGTTCCATTTCTCTGGTTGCCTCAAACACTGCAGTTGCAGGTGAAAATACGGATTTTGCTCCAATGTACTGAAGCTGGAATTCCTGCGGTGATACCTTTTCTTCATCCCGTACAAAGAATCCTGTAAGCTTGACGATCTGTTTGATAAACGGAAACAGAAGAAGCACTTCCACCAGCTTGATCAGAGTATGGGCATTTGCCACCTCTCTTGCAATATTGCCGTGAGAGATCATGCTGATAAAGCCTGTGATCGGTTCCAGCGCAAAGCTGAATACCACATACATGATTCCGGTACCGATAATGTTGAAGAAAAGATGAATCAGTGCTGCACGTTTTGCAATCTTCTTTCCATTGATCGCTGCAAGCAGCGCAGATACACAGGAACCAATGTTGCATCCGAAAATAATAAAGTAGCAGATGCGGATATCCAGAAGTCCCTGCTGTGCCAGCAGAAGGACAATACCTACTGTAGCAGAAGAACTCTGAAGCACAGTTGTTACAACAAGTCCTACCATAACTGCCAGGAAATGACTGGTCAGAGAGCTCATGATCTCCACTACCTGTGGCGATTCACGAAGAACTGACATGGAATCGGACATTCCTGAAAGTCCCATAAACAAAATACCGAAGCCCAGAAGAACCTCTCCAGCTCTCTGTATCTTTGTTTTTTTGCAGAACATTACCATGACCACACCAGCCATGACGATTGCCGGTGCAAGTGCAGACAGATTCAAAGAAATCAGCTGCGAAGTTACTGTGGTACCGATATTGGCACCCATGATCACTCCTGCCGCCTGATAAAGATTCATCAGACCGGAGTTTACAAAGCTGACTACCATAACAGTAGACGCGCTGGAGGACTGGATCACCGCCGTAAAAAATGTTCCGACGAGAATGCCCCTTAACGGAGTTTTAGTAAAAAACTCCAGAATACTTCTCATTTTGGCCCCTGCTGCTTTTTCCAGAGCATCGCTCATAAGCTTCATGCCGTACAAAAACATGCCAAGGCCGCCCATCAAACCTAGAATAATCCCTGCCATTCTCTGTTCTCCCTTGTATATTCTCCTTTTATCAATATTCCTCCTCTTACAGAAAACACCGGTAGCTGTTCAGAACCGATCAGTCCCTGCGAAAGTATTCCTCGCCCATCCGGATATCCTTCTGTATCTGCTCTTTCAGAGCTTCATAGGAAGAAAATCGCTGTTCTTTTCTGAGAAATTTCCTGAATTCTACAGTACAGTTTTTTCCATAAAGGTTTTTTTCACAGTCAAAAAGATAGGATTCCACTCCGATAAAGTTTTCCCCTACCGTTGGTTTATATCCCACATTGGTAATGCCCGGATAAATCTCCTGTCCGAAGCTGGACAGAGTAATATAGACACCATTTGGAGGCAGAAGCTTTTCCGGCAAGGGGATCAGGTTTGCAGTAGGAAAAAATTCCCGGCGTCCCATTCCTCTTCCATGCTCTACGATCCCGGAAACAAAATAATCAAATCCCAGCAGGGAAGATACTTTTTCCATATTTCCTTTTGCAAGTTCCTCTCTGATATAGGTACTGCTGATCTTCCTGGAACCATCCATCTCCTTTGGAAGGATCTCCACCTCAAATCCATATTTCACGCCGGATTTTTTCAGAAATTCCGGAGTCCCCTTTCGCTCAAAACCAAAGCGAAAATCTTCTCCGATCGCCACGTAGGATGCTTTCAGAGAGCCTGCCAGCACCTGACGGACAAACGTATCCGCCTTCATATGCCTGATGTCACTGGTCAGCGGACATTCCAGCAGGATATCTGCTCCCATGTGTTCCAGAAAATCTCTGCGCTCTGAATTTGTAAGAACTGTTTTTCTGTCAGAAACAAAGGCCAGCACAACTGCCTGGACTCCGGTTTCTTTTTTCCGCTCCAGAATTTTGTCCATCAGTTTCCTGTGTCCCCGGTGGATGCCGTCAAACTTCCCCAGAGTTACTGCACAGTTGTTCAGTCTGGGAAACTGATCTTCGATTCTCATGTATTCCATGTCTTACTCCTGATGTCTGTATTATAAAAACATCTTGACCGGACGGTAGGTTTCACTTGCCTGATGCCACTGGTAAATTCCGATAAACTCACCTTCGCTTGTATACATCCGCACCCATCCGTCTCTGTAGCTGCCTTCTGTCAGCGCCTCTGTTACAGGATTTCCGTTTTTCAGAAGCCTGTCTGCCATTTTCCGACCAAAAAGGACAGGATGCTCTCCCAGGATTTCCTCAATCCCGATCAGATGCTTTTCTATTTCTCCCTGATCCGTAAGCGTCTGGATCTGATCAAGAGTCAGGCTGTCTGCCAGAGCAAACTGACCGGATCTTGTGCGGAGCAGTTCTTCCATACACCCTCCGCAGCCCAGCTTCTGCCCGATATCGTGACAAAGCGTACGGATATAAGTACCCTTACTGCAGGTAACAGAAATCCTTACAAGAGGAAGCTTCATTTCCAGTATGCTGATTTCCCGAAAATATACGGTTCTTGGCTTACGTTCTACAGTTTTCCCTTCTCTGGCCAGTTCATACAGTTTTTTTCCGTCCACTTTCAGTGCAGAATACATGGGCGGGATCTGCTGCTGTTCTCCCAGAAAGCTTTCTGCGGCTTTTTTTACATCCTCTTCCGTAACTGTGACAGGAAGCTCTTTTAATACCGTTCCCGTCATATCCTGGGTATCTGTTTCAATTCCCAGATGCAGAAGCGCCTCATAAGTTTTTTCTTTTTCTGTCAGCATATCCACAAGTCGGGTGGCTTTTCCAAGAACAACAGGAAGAACCCCCTCTGCTTCCGGATCGAGAGTTCCTGTGTGACCGATTTTTTTCATGTGCAGGATTCCGCGGAGCTTTGCCACCACATCATGGGAAGTAAATCCTTTTTCTTTCCTGACGTTCAAAACTCCATCCATCATCTGACTTTCTCCGTGCAGATCTGGCGCTCGATCTCTCTTGTCACATTGTTGATCACATCATACATGGAACCCTGAAGATCGCAGCCGGCAGCTCTTGTGTGTCCGCCTCCGCCAAAATAAACTGCAATTCTGCTGACATCCACATGACCGTTGGATCTTAAGGAAACCTTAAAGGTCTGAGTGTCTGTCTCATAAAGGAACATGGCAACTTCCACGCCTTTAGTAAGACGCAGCTGACTGACGATGCCGTCCAGATCCTTGCCGTCCACACCATAAAACTCCATGTCTTTTTTGCGCAGATAACCGATAATGCACGCGCCGTTCATAAGCAGGATGCTTTCTGCCAGCACTCTTCCCATAACCTGATTCTGAATATAGGTTTTCTCATAAAATGACTGATCAATGATCCGGTTAAACTCAAATCCCGTTTTCATCAGTTCTCCGGCAATTCTCATAGTTTCCGGAGATGTGGAAGAATACTGGAATACTCCGGTATCGTGGATCATGCCCGTATAAATGGCAGCCGCAACCGGACGGTCTACTTTGTCTGCATCCAGAAGTCCGTAAAGGACCTCGCAGCAGGAGCTGACATCCCCTCTTACATGATTGATGTCCGCAAATCCCGGATTGCTGATATGATGATCAATGCACACCGTCTTTTTTGCCCTGTCAAAATATTCGTCTGCCACAGCCAGACGGTCCCACGCGCTTACGTCGCAGGTTACAAAAAGATCAAACTCTCTGTCTCCGTCTGTCTCTGTACGGATATCGCCGATTCTGTCAATATGAGAAAAGACAGGCTTGGGATGATCCAGATATATCCTGACATCAATTTCCGGGAAATGCTCTGTCACATAAAGATACAGCGCCATACAGGAGCCTACACAGTCCCCGTCCGGTCTGATGTGTCCGGCGATTCCCATTGTTTTTACACCAGTCAGTACCTCTGAAATATTCTTCATATCCATCCCTCTTATTCTTCCTCAGGCTTCTCAGAAGAAGCATCTTTTCTGGTCACTTCGTCGATCATTTTCGACATGTTTACTCCATACTCAATGGATTCGTCCAGGATAAAACGGATTTCCGGCGTGTTTCTGAGATTCAGGTTCTTTGCAAGCTGGCGTCTGATATAGCCCTCTGCGCTTTTTAAACCTGTGATCGTGGCTTTTTTTGCCTCGTCATTTCCCAGAACACTGATATATGCCTTACATGTTTTTAAATCAGGAGCCACTTCTACAGCCATGACTGATGTCATGGGATGAATACGGGGATCTTTGATCTCCCCACGGATAATGGAGCTTAATTCTTTCAGAACTTCTCCGTTGATCCTTGTATTCTTAATGCTGTTTTTTCTCATTTATGCTCACTCCTATCTTGGTACCTCTACCATGATATAGGCCTCTACGCGGTCTTCCTCTTTAATATCATTAAAGCCGTCAAATACAAGACCACACTCGTAGCCTGCCTTTACTTCTTTTACATCATCTTTAAATCTCTTCAGAGATGCAAGCTCGCCCTCAAAGATCTGCTCGCCTTCTCTTGTGATACGAACCTTGCAGTTTCTCTGGAAAATACCGTCAAGCACATAGCTTCCCGCAATAGTTCCCACTCCGGAAGCCTTGAACAGCTGACGAACCTCCGCATGACCGATCACCTTTTCCTCGAATACCGGATCCAGCATACCCTTCATGGCAGCCTCCACGTCTTCAATCGCCTGATAGATAACTCTGTACAGACGAAGGTCTACGCCCTCCTGATCTGCAAGCTGTTTTGCCATGGCATCCGGACGCACGTTAAATCCGATGATAATGGCATTTGAGGTAGCTGCAAGAGAAACATCAGATTCATTTACTGCACCAACGCCTCCGTGGATCACACGCACAACAACCTCTTCATTGGAAAGCTTGGTAAGGCTCTGCTTCACAGCCTCCACAGATCCCTGTACGTCAGCCTTGACAATAAGCGGAAGCTCTTTCAGATCGCTTGCCTGGATCTGATCAAAGAGATTATCCAGGGAAAGCTTGCCTTTTGTTTCCTCAAGAAGACGGTTCTTATTCTCAGATACAAAGGCGCCTGCAAAGTTTTTGGCTTCCTTATCGCTTGGGAAGGACATCAGGATCTCACCTGCATTGGGAACATCTCCCAGACCCAGGATCTCAACCGGAGTAGAAGGACCTGCCTCTTTTACTCTGCGTCCCTTGTCATCCATCATTGCACGTACCTTGCCGCTGCATGCTCCTGCCGCAATAAAGTCACCTACATGAAGGGTTCCCTTCTGTACCAGGATTGTGGCAACCGGACCTTTGCCCTTGTCAAGCTGTGCCTCGATCACAAGGCCTCTTGCCGCACGGTTTGGATTTGCTTTCAGCTCGCACACTTCGGCAGAAAGAAGGATCATTTCCAGAAGAGTGTCAATGCCCTCTCCTGTGTGTGCGGAAACCGGCACAAAGATAGTGCTTCCGCCCCAGTCCTCAGGGATCAGTTCATACTCGGAAAGCTCCTGTTTTACTCTTTCTACGTTAGCGCTTGGCTTGTCGATCTTGTTAATGGCAACAATGATCTCTACGCCTGCCGCTTTTGCATGGCTGATGGCCTCTACTGTCTGAGGCATTACACCGTCGTCTGCCGCTACAACAAGAACTGCGATATCTGTTGCATTAGCGCCACGCATACGCATTGCTGTAAATGCCTCATGTCCCGGTGTATCCAGGAAAGTGATCTTCTGACCGCTGTTTTCTACCACGTAAGCACCAATGTGCTGTGTGATTCCGCCGGCCTCTCCTCTTGTTACATTTGTGTTACGGATAGCGTCAAGAAGAGAAGTTTTACCATGGTCAACGTGACCCATAACGCAGACTACCGGAGGTCTGGAAACCATATCGGCCTCATCCTCTTCCTCTTCTTTCAGAAGCTCCCCGATCACGTCTACCTTTTCTTCAGGCTCTGCGATAATGTCATAGCCCAGAGCAATTTCCTGTGCCTTTTCAAAGTCGATCTCATGGTTTACTGTTACCATGGTTCCTTCCATAAAGAGCTTTTTCACAATTACAGAGGGCTGCATTTTCATAGCCTCTGCAAGCTCACGGATGGTCATTTTCTCCGGAAGAGTGATCTCCTTGATCTCCGGCTTCTTCTCTTCCTGCTTCGGCTGCGGAGCCGGCTTCTGAAGGGCTTTCGGAAGTCTGGACATGTTTCTTCTTCCGCCCTGATTCGGTCTGTGTCCGCCGCCCTGGGATTTATCAAAATCTTTCTTTTTGTTTTTGTTTTCTCTGTCGCGCTCTCTCTTGCTGTCCTTGGAAGTCTTTGTCAGCTCCGGAGTAAATACTGCGTCGCCATCGTTTCTTCTTCCTCCCGGACGCTGACCGGAACGGTTTCCGCCTCCGAAACGGTTGTTTCCATCAGGTCTGCCCTGGCCGCCGCCCTGAGGACGTCCCTGGCCTCTGTTGTCAGAAGGTCTTCTGTCTCCGCCGCGGAAATCACGGTTTCTGTCACGTCCGTCACGATTGTTGTCGCGGCTTCCTTCCCTGCGCTCTCTTGGCTGACGGTTCTGGTTTCTTCCGGCTCCTGCCTGCTCCTGGGAAGGTCTGTTCTTTCCTGGATTCTGCGCTGCTGTTTCCGGTGCCTTTGCCTGCTCTGTCGGTTTTTCTGCCGGAGTCTCCGGCTGGCGTTTTACTGCTTCAGCAGGTTTCTTTGGCGCTGTCTCTGTATTTCTCGGCGCTTTTGCCGCCTGCGGGCCTCTTGCGCCCGGTTTCTTATCCTGTGCCTGACGTTTCGGTCTGTTTTTACCTCCGTCGCTGGCATTCTGTGCGTGATACACGCGAATAATATTTTTTTTCTTTTTGGGAGCCTCCGCTTTTTCTGCTTCCGGCTTCGCTGTTACCATCTTTTCTTCTGTTCTGGAATTATCCACCTTGGTAATCTGCTCCTTTCCCCTGTGTAAAAATTTCTGGTTAATATATGCAACAGATGCTTCGTCAAGACTGCTCATATGGCTTTTGACTTCCACACCTTTTTCTTTTAAAGCTTCTATGACTTCTCTGTTCTGTCTGCCGATTCTGGCAGCCAGCTCATGCACTCTGATTTTTGCCATGCGATTTCCTCCTTCAGGTCTGTGATTTCTCAAGTTCCTTCATGATTGCTTTCGCAAAATTTTCATCCTGAACCGCAAGGCTGGCGCGGAACTCCTTTCCGCAGTATTTTCCCAGTTCTTCTTTATCTCCAAAAACATAAACCGGTACTTCGTAAAAATCGCACATGTCCCGGAATTTCTTCCGCGTATTTTCTGACGCGTCTTCGGCCACCAGAACAAGAAAGCCTTTTCCTGTTTTGACGGACTTTTCTGTGGAAAATTCTCCACTGACGGTTTTTCCCGCCCTTGTGGCAAGTCCTACCAATGATAAAACTTTACTGCTGTTTTTCAAGCTTTTCAAACTCCTTTTTCAGGTCTTCATAGACCTCCTGCGGAATCTCTGTTTTCAGTGAACGTTCGATCCCGTGATTCTTTACTGCCTTATTCAGGCATTCCATGGAAATGCACAGGTAAGCGCCCCTTCCGTTTTTTCTTCCGGTAGTGTCCAGAAGAATCTCATTTTCCGGAGTCTTCAAAACCCGCATCATTTCTTTTTTATTTTTCATTTCCCTGCACCCGGTACACTGGCGCATGGGGATTTTAGTTTTCGCCTTCATACTCTTCTTCACCGGATTCTGCGGAAACCTCTGCCTGTTCATCGGCTTCTGTATTTTCCGCCTCTTCAGAAGCTTCTTCTGTTACCTCAGCTTCCTGCTCAGAAACTGTCTCCTGACCATTTTCCTCTTCTCCGTAGTATTCGTCATCCTCATACTCGTCGACATAGTCATACAGTTCGCCGGATTCTCTTGCCTGAGTCTCACTCTTGATATCAATCTTAAATCCGGTAAGACGGGCTGCCAGACGGGCATTCTGACCTTCCTTGCCGATGGCAAGAGAAAGCTGATAATCCGGAACAACTACAAGAGCTGTTTTTTCATCCGGATCTGCCATAACTGCAATAACCTTTGCAGGACTTAAGGCGTTCTCGATCAGGATCGCCGGGTTCTCGTCCCAGTTGATGATATCGATCTTTTCGCCTCGAAGCTCCTCAACAATGGCGTTGACTCTGGCTCCGTTCATACCTACGCAGGCTCCTACCGGATCTACGTCCGGATCGTTGCTCCATACGGCGATCTTTGTACGGGAGCCGGCTTCTCTGGCAATACTCTTGATCTCTACAGTTCCGTCTCTTACCTCTGCCACCTCTGATTCAAACAGACGCTTTACAAGTCCCGGATGTGTTCTGGAAACAAGAATACGCGGTCCCTTGGGAGTATCCTTAACCTCAAGGATATAAACCTTGATTCTCTCAGTAGGATGGAACTCTTCACCCTTAACCTGCTCGTTCTCGCTTAACATACCGTCTGCCTTGCCCAGGTTCACACTGACATTTCTGCCCATGATACGCTGTACAATACCTGTGACAACTTCTTTTTCCTGTCCGTAATACTGATCGTAAAGAACCTTGCGCTCTTCCTCACGGATCTTCTGAAGGATCACATTCTTGGCATTCTGTGTGGCAATCCGTCCGAACTCCTTGGACTGGATCTGAACTTTTACGGTATCGCCTTCCTCAGCATTTGCATTGATCTTCTGCGCATCAATAAGAGAAATCTCCAGCGCCGGATCCTCTACAAAATCTGTTACAATACGCTCCGCATAAACGCTGAAATCGCATGTTTCCGGATCAATGGTCACATGCACGTTATCTGCTTTGCCGAAATGGTTCTTGCAAGCCTGGATCAGTGACTGCTCAATAGCCCCCAGCAGAGTATCCTTACTGATGTTTTTTTCTTTTTCCAGGATATCCAGTGCTTCCATTAACTCTCTGTTCATTTTTCTTCTTTCCTCCTGTTTTTCTACACTGTTAAAATTCGATTTTCAAACGGATCAGGGCAATTTCCTTTTTATCAAATGTGCGTAAAGCACCGTCCTCCTCAATCGTCACACTGTTATCATCATATGCAGTCAGAATTCCGCTGAATTCCTTTTGTTTTTCTATGGGACGGTAGGTACGGAGTTCTACAGCCTTCCCCATGCTTCTGACAAAATCCTTTTCTTTTTTCAGAGGTCTGTCAAGGCCGGGAGAACTGATCTCCATGATATAGCTGTCCTCAATAAAATCATTCTCATCAAGTCTGTCACTGAACTTCCGGCTGACTGCCTCACAGTCGTTTACTGTAATGCCGCCCGGCTTGTCAATGTAGCCTCTCAGGTACCAGTTTCCTGCTTCCTTCACATACTCCACATCCACAAGCTCAAATCCTGCTTCCTCCACAATGGGAGCAAGAAGGGCTTCTGCCTTCTGTTCGTATTCTTCTCTTCTGCTCATGTTTTCCACCTGCCTTTCGCACATACGGATGCCGGATCACACACTGTTATTTCCCGGTGGGTAATCACTTTCGCAAAAAGAGTGGACCGAAGTCCACTCTTATGCTATCCGTTATCATGTTACAATTATCATAGCACCTTCCATAAGGAAAAGCAAGGATTAATTTCAGAGCCTTGGTCTGACCCCTTTTGTATCGCGTTTTGCAAGGCGCACTTTGTTCAGTACATAGGGCTTGTCGCGGAAGGTGATCGTATACTCCTGATGTCCCCCCAGAAGGTAGGCATGTTCCAGATAATCTCCTTCTGCCAGCTTCATTCCTCTGACTCCGATAGAGGTCTTTTTCATAGTGGAAACCTCCTGCTTTAAGAATCTCAGGAAGCTTCCTCCCGCACTCTGAAGAACCACCTGCTCCATTTCCCCGGCGCTGCCCACAAAAATCACCTGATCCTCCGGCGCAAGCTTTGTGGATGCAATGGTGCGCTTGGCAACATCAAACTCTTTGCCTTCCACCAGCTTGCACATGGAAGTTCTGGTTACAAAAAGAAGCGCATCCTTTTTAATCTGGCTGACAGGAGCCACATAAAGAATCTGCTCTGCTGCACTGTCATAATTACTCAGATTGTCTGCAGGCGTTCCTTTGTCCCGGAATCTTACAAGAGGAATGTCCGCAGCTTTAATGGTATGAAGCTTGCCGCTGTCAGTAAAAAGACAGATTTTATCTGTATTCATACAGGTAAACACATAGCGGTTTTCACTGCAGGCAGCTTCTTTGTTTCTTTCATAGGCATTTTTGTCGATCAGCTTCATATAGCCAAAACGGTCCATCAGGAAGCAGACCTCTGTTTCCTCCATTTTTTTCTCCTCGTAAACAGCTTCCTCTGCGTTTTCAATGGAGGTGCGCCTCTTTGTACTGTATTCCTTTTTAATGGCATCCAGCTCTTTTATGATCACTTCTGCCATAGAATCATAATGATCCAGAATATCCTTATAAAGAGCAATATTTTTCATGGTCTGCTCATACTCTGCCTGAAGAGCCTCGATTTCCAGACCGATCAGCTTGTAAAGGCGCATATCCAGAATGGCTGTGGCCTGCTTTTCTGTAAACTGAAGTTTTTTTGCCGCTTTTTCACTTGTCTTTGTCTTAAAGCGGATGCCTTCAGTAACTCCCTGCACAAGACATTTCTTTACCTGTTCCCGGTTTTTGCTGCCGCGGAGGATTTCAATGATCAGGTCGATCACGTCGCAGGCCTTGATAAGCCCCTCCTGGATCTCCTGTTTTTCCAGCTCTCTGCCCAGAAGAGTATTATACTTTCTCGTTGTCACCTCAAAGAGAAAATCCACATGATGCTCGATCACCTGCTTCAGGCTGAGGGTTTCCGGTCTTCCGTCTGCAACTGCCAGCATATTTACGCCAAAGGTATCCTCCAGCCGGGTCTTTTTATAAAGCATATTGGTAAGATTTTCTACATCCGTATCCTTTTTCAGCTCCAGGACAATACGGATTCCCTCCTTGGAGGACTGGTTGGAAATATCCACAATGTCCGTTGTTTTTTTCGTTTCCACAAGAGAAGCCACATCGTTCAGAAACTTGCCGATGTTTGCGCCAAGCATGGTATACGGAATCTCTGTGATCACAAGCTGCTTTTTACCGCCTTTCAGCTTCTCAGTTGTGACCCTGCCTCTGATCCTCAGCTTACCGGTTCCTGTCTCATAAATTTTTTTCAGATCATCCTTGTTGACCACAATTCCCCCGGTAGGAAAGTCCGGTCCTTTAATATAGCGCATCAGGCCTCTGACACTGATCTGATTGTCTTTCATATATGCCTTGACTGCATCGATCACCTCTCCCAGGTTATGAGGAGGGATACTGGTTGCCATACCTACTGCAATTCCTTCCGCGCCATTTACAAGAAGATTTGGGATTTTTACCGGAAGTACAGAAGGTTCCTTTTCTGTCTCATCAAAGTTTGGCACAAAATCCACCACATTTTTATCCAGATCATCCAGAAAAACCTCCTGGGTAAGCTTTTCCAGCCGGGCCTCCGTATATCGCATAGCCGCAGCGCCGTCGCCTTCAATGGAACCGAAGTTTCCATGGCCGTCCACAAGAGTTTTTCCTTTTTTAAACTCCTGAGCCATAACAACAAGGGCTTCATAAATAGAGCTGTCGCCGTGAGGATGATATTTACCCATGGTATCGCCTACGATACGGGCGCATTTACGGTAAGGTCTGTCATAGCGGATCCCCAGCTCATACATATCGTACAGGGTTCTTCTCTGCACCGGCTTCAGCCCGTCTCTTACATCAGGAAGAGCACGGGAAATAATGACGCTCATGGCATAGTCAATATATGATTTCTGCATAATCTCCGAATAATCTGTCCGGACAATATTTTCCTGTTTTGTTTCCATCTGTTATTCCTTTCACTTGTTCCATTGCTGCAGTTCTGGCGCTGCCATTTCTATATTATTTAAAGCAAAGCACTGCATCTGATTTTGATACCGTTCCTGTATTTCTATATCATTGAAACAAAGCACTGATGCCGTTTCTGTCTTTCTATAATCATTGAAACAGTGGGCCGTATACGCTTCTGATACTGTTCCTGTCTTTTATACATCCAGCTCCGCGTCAGCAGCATGTTCATAAATAAAAGCTTTTCGAGGCGGAACATCGCTTCCCATAAGAATCTCCGTAATACTGGAGGCAAGTCGGGCATCCTCGATCTCCACCCGTTTCATTCTTCTTGTCTCAGGATTTAAGGTTGTCTCCCACAGCTGATCCGCATCCATCTCTCCAAGACCTTTGTATCTCTGAAGAGTAAAGCTTCCCGGCTTGTGGGTTTTACGATATTTTTCCAGAGCCTTATCATCATAAAGGTACTCCTCCGGCCCTTTTTTCGGCATGGCTTTATAAAGAGGCGGCATGGCAATATATACATGTCCCTCATAAATAAGCTCCGGCATAAAACGATAAAATAAGGTCAGAAGCAGAGTGGAAATATGGGCGCCGTCCACATCCGCATCTGCCATGATCACGATCTTGTCATAGCGTAGCTTACTGATATCAAAGTCATTTCCATAGCCCTCAGAAAAGCCGCAGCCAAAGGCATTGATCATGGTTTTAATCTCCGCATTTGCAAGCACCTTATCTATGGTAGCTTTTTCTACGTTCAAGATCTTTCCTCTGATAGGAAGTATAGCCTGATAATTCCGGTTACGTGCTGTCTTTGCAGAACCGCCTGCAGAATCTCCCTCTACAATAAAGATCTCACACTGGGAAGGATCCTTTTTTTCACAGTTGGCAAGCTTTCCATTGGAATCAAAAGAATATTTCTGTTTTGTAAGAAGATTTGTCTTTGCCCTCTCCTCGGTTTTACGGATTTTGGCAGCCTTTTCCGCACAAGAAAGAACTGCTTTTAAGGTTTCCAGATTACGGTCAAAAAACAGAACCAGCTGTTCGCCCAGAACCTTTCCCGTAGCTTTTGCCGCATCCTGATTATCAAGCTTTGTCTTGGTCTGCCCTTCAAATCTTGGAGCCGGATGCTTGATGGACACCACTGCTGTCATTCCATTTCGGATATCCGCTCCGGTAAAATTGGCGTCCTTATCCTTTAATACGCCAATCTCACGGGCATATGTATTCATGACAGTAGTAAAAGTAGTTTTAAATCCTGTCAGATGAGTTCCGCCCTCTGCATTGTAGATATTGTTGCAAAAGCCCAGAACGTTTTCACGAAATTCGTTTGTATACTGGAAAGCTGCCTCCACCTGAATGCCGTCTGCCTCTCCCTTTAAAAGAACAGGCTCATGCAGCACCTCAGATTTATGGTTCAGATCACGAAGATAACCCACAATTCCTTCCGGTTCATGGTACTCCTCAGCCTCAGTCTCATCCCCTCTTTTATCCTCAAAGAGAATGGTTAGCTCCGGATTCAGATATGCAGTCTCATGAAGACGGCTTTTTACCTCTGTAGCAGAAAATCTTGTTTTTTCAAAAATCTCCGGGTCCGGCAGAAAATTCACACAGGTTCCGGTCTCCCTTGTACGTCCCAGCTTTGGCAGAAGGCCGTCCTCCAGTTCAATGGTGGGAATTCCTCTTTCATAACGGTCATGGTGTACATAGCCGTCCCTGCTGATCTTAATATCAAGATATGTGGACAATGCGTTAACTACCGAAGAGCCCACTCCGTGAAGACCACCGCTTGTCTTATAGGCAGAATTGTCGAACTTGCCGCCTGCATGAAGGGTGGTAAACACCAGGCGTTCTGCAGAAACGCCCTTTTCATGCATATCCACAGGGATTCCTCTTCCGTTGTCCGCAACTGTACAGGAACCATCCTTTTCCAGAACCACATGGATATTGGTACAGTAGCCTGCAAGATGCTCGTCCACCGCATTGTCCACGATCTCATAAATAAGATGATTCAGTCCCTTTCTTGAAACACTTCCTATATACATACCGGGACGTTTCCGCACTGCCTCCAGTCCTTCCAGAACAGAGATACTGCCTGCATCATACGTTTCCTTCTTTGCCATGACTGTCTTAATTCCTTTCTACTTTTCTTACCTCTTTCAAACATTCGTTCTGTATCATAACCCATTCCTGTATTTTTTGCAACTGTTTTTCTAATAATGGTTAGTTATCCGCATGTTTTTACACAAAACAAAAAATGCAATCAAATCGCTTGATTGCATTTTAACAGCCAGTACGGGAATCGAACCCGTGTT
>NZ_HF999017.1:1698-2538 GCF_000433815.1 Blautia sp. CAG:257 | reverse complement strand
AAAACAAATCCTTAACCACCTGTCAATATGCCGCTGTTTTTCTGAAAGGGATTTTGCTGTTTCTTCTTTTGGCTATGTTTTATTTAATCCTGCTCCCTGTTCTGGCAAAAGCAGGACTGGTTCCCTTCCACTATGAGTATACAGACAATTATCACCAGTTTTTTACCTGGTCAGATGCATGGTGTACAGGATTCTCCCTGCCCTCTGATCTATCAGGCCAGATTGCAGATCCTCTGAATAGCTATCTGATTTATGGTATTCTTGAAAGTATCCTGACCCTTCTTCCTGTTATGATCGTTCTTCTTTTTGTAAAACGGATCCTGGACAGAACCCTGAAGGAACACACACCATTTACTCGAAAAACGGAAAAAGATCTGCGGGTCATTTCATGGATTCTGATCATCATGGCTCTGTTTAAAAATACTTTGTATTACAGCCTGATCGAAAAGTTTCTCTTCGATTCTGTCTTTTTCCGCTTTCCGGATATCAGCGGTGAAATTTTGGTAATGGGAATCCTTGCCCTGATCCTTTCAGAAATTTTCCGGTATGGTATTGATCTTCAGGATGAAGCTGATATGACAATATAAGGAGATGGAAAAATGGCAATTATTTTAAGACTTGACCGGGTGATGGCAGACCGGAAAATTTCTCTGAACGAGCTGGCAGAACGGGTCGGCATCTCCAACGTTAATCTTTCCAATCTGAAAACCGGAAAGGTTCGTGCAATACGCTTTTCCACCCTGAATGCCATATGCAGGGAGCTTGACTGCCAGCCGGGAGATATTCTTGAATTCTCTCCGGATGACCCTTCCTGACTTTCCCTGTTCTGTCGTTTAAACT
>NZ_HF999017.1:0-1656 GCF_000433815.1 Blautia sp. CAG:257 | reverse complement strand
AAAAAACTTCCCGGAAATCACCTGCTTCCGGGAAGTTTTTTATCTGTAGTATTTTTCTGAATCTGGAAAAGAAACAGTAAATCAATCTCTTCTTTACCTTCCCATGTTTTCATGGGACAGGTCATTTCCGTATAAATATTCAGGCTTTTTCTGTACCTGGTTTCCTTCCTGCACTCTTTAACAGAACACATACTGCAAATATTGTCACTATCCCCTCTGTTACAGGGTAGGACAGCCATACGCCCTGCATTTCAAACACTGCTGAAAGAATAAAGGCAGCAGGAATGATCACAACCAGCCCCCTCAATACAGAGATCATCTGAGCCGGAAGCGCCCGTTCCGTAGAGGTAAAAAACATGGCCGAAACAATATTAAAGCCCACAAATGGCACAGCCAGGAAGTAAAGCTTCAGCCCCTCTTCCGCAATCTTCTGAAGCTGCATATCGTTTTCGCTGTTAAAGACAGATGTGATCGGCGATGCGAACAGGAACACGATTCCGTAGATTACCGCTGCTGTTCCCAGAAGGGTTATAACGGCATAACGAAATATTTTTCCTGTATTTTCCGCATCTCCGCTTCCGTAAGAGCGGCTGGCAATAGGCTGCATTCCCTGAGCGATTCCGGTAAACATGGATGTTACCACAAGAGATATATTTGTTACCACTCCATAGGCAGCCACACCCAGATTTCCCCGGATTCCCAGAATAATAAAGTTAAATACAATAATCACAATACCGGAAGCCAGCTCTGAAATAAGGGATGGTATACCCAGTGAAAAGGTGGTTCCCGTTAATCTGATATCCGGCTTTGCAGGACTGAAATGGAAGTTATTTTTTCTGCTTATCCAGTGTTTCGACAGCACGCCGACACTGATCACAGGAGCCAGTCCTGTGGCAAAAACAGCACCGAAAATTCCCATTTTCATTGGAAAAATAAACACATAATCCAGTATGATGTTTGCAAAGCTTCCTGTCAGCATCGCTGTCATTGCAAGTCCCGGATTCCCATCGTTACGGACAAAACATAAAAGAAAATCATTTGTCATAAAAGCAGGTGCAAACAGAAGAACTACCATAAGATATGTTTTTGTCATTTCAAAAATTTCCCCGTCAGCGCCAAGAAGAGACGTGATATTTCCGGAAAATCCAAGTCCCATAAGGACAAAGATCAAGGCAAAGATCCCAACCAGATACGCGGTATTCGTAAAGATCCTGTTGCCCTCCTGTTCCATTTTCTGCCCCCGGAAAATAGAGTATTTTGTGGCTCCTCCCATTCCCAGCATCATACCGCAGCCATGTACAAAGCTGTACACGGGAATGGCAATATTCAGGGCAGCCAGACCGTCAGAGCCCAGTCCTCTGGCAATAAAAAAGGTATCTGCCAGAATATAACAGGACAGCCCGATCATTCCCAGAACATTCAGGCTGGTATATCGCATAAATTCTCCCAGACATGATGTTTTTTTCATATTCCCTCCTGTTGTTTTTTATTTCCCCCTGTTTCCAACACACCTGTCCGGCAAAACAAAAACGCCAGTATTTTCGCTTTCTAAGACCTACGGCGAAAAAACTGACGTCTTTATCCTCTTACCCGGTGGCAGAGGGATCGTTTCTTTTATTTAATCTGAAAGGTATGATATCACATCCCGGGAGACCG
>NZ_HF999016.1:8025-33036 GCF_000433815.1 Blautia sp. CAG:257 | reverse complement strand
CGAAACGGAGGATTCTGTTGTTAAAAGCGAAATTCCTGACAGAAAAATACAATAAAACAGAGCAATGAGGAAGCAGTTTTCCCACCATTGCTCTGCCGTAAATATTTTATTTCATGTATTTATTCAGCCAGGTATACACCTTATTCTGACGTCTTCTGTAAGCGCCAACCTGATTTCCTGTATCAGTTCTTAACGCTGCAAGAATATTGTCCAGATTTACCGGTCTTTTGGTTTTTGCAAGAACACGGGTTACTGCTCCATATCCTCCCTGATGCCGGATATTAATAAACATTCCTACTGATTTCGGTTCTGTAATCCCCAGGCTTCTTACTTCTTTTTCCATCTCTTCGATTTGAGTATACATTAACTGATCCTGACATTTAATTCCTGCCGATGAACTGATAATTTTTCCGATTCTTCCTAAATATGCTTTGTCGGAATATGTATTCCAGTTTTTATTTACTACATCTTTCCACAGTTTACCATCTTTATCATATTTGTTCCATGTTGCAGGACTTGAACTGTGAATCAGTTTCAGCAGACGCTGTGCTTCTGTTGCATACCATTGACCTGCCCCGATTGTAATTGCATGTTCTGCTCCGCTGTTCGTATATGGAAGAGTTACATCTGAATAATCCTGATTTCCATAAACATTTCCACCGGTCTCCACACCATAGAGGATTTTTTTCATAACTTCTTTCTGTGCAGAGTTATATACAGGATACTCTTTTCCCGGTGTCACTACCAGGTTACTTTCTATTACTTTGTTATTGATTTTGTAGGATGCAAGGTATTTCACATTGCCTCCGCCCAGTTTATATGGACGAACTGTATAAACATATTTCGTATCCGGCAGCACCGTTTTGTCTACATAAGAAGATTGATCTTTTGATAAAGTTATCATTGTCTTCCATTTTTCTCCGGATGCCTTTCGATATACAATATACCCGTCCGCTCTGGGCACATGGTTCCAGGATACGGTGATCTGCCTGCTGGAATTTGCCTGCGCCTGGATTTTAGGCATTTCCGGACGTGTAGCTCCTAAAACAGCATTATACTGGCTATAGACTTCTTTTCCATTTTCTTTACGGTAGGCACGAACCGCATACTGGTACTGCGTTGCAGATACAAGGTTCTGGTCCAGATAGCTGGAAACATTTTTCCCTACAGTTGCTATTCTTTTGTAAGACTGACCATTTTCTTTTCTGTAAACAGCATAACCGCTGGCAAGCCGCGACATATCCCACTGGATTCTGATAGAATATCTTCCGGCTTCCTGTATTTTAGTCGTAACTCTGCTTTTGGCAATTGTTGCCTGTAGCGTTTCCGCACTTACCGGAACTTCTGTGCAAAAAACAGTTGTAGCCAGCATGACTGCTGCCAGAAGTAATGCCGCGAATCTTTTTCCTGTTGTTTTCATTCAATTCTTCCTTTCTCAAACTGAATTCAAATAGTTTTTATGAAAGTGACCGCTCATTCTGCCGTCACCCCTTCTTTTCTATTTTACGGAAGGATTGAAAAAAAAGCAAGCGTTTTTTACAAAATATTATGATTTTGTTACATTTTTATTACTTCGTAATATTTCACCGGAAAGCTGAGACTCTTTTTATCTCTCATCTCCCACAAAGAACAAAGCCATTGTGCCCGGGCCGGAGTGAGCTCCGATCACTGCTCCTACATAATTAATGATCTCTGTCTTTACCTGATATTTTTCTTTTATTTTGCCAGACAGATACTGAGCCTCCTCCAGACAGTCTCCGTGACTGATAAATACTGTGTCACAGGAAGAAGCGCAGGAGCCGATTTTTTTATCCATCAGATCAGCCAGTTCCAGAAGAGATTTTTTGCGGCCCCGTACCTTTCCTATGGGGATGAGTTTCCCCTCTTCGTCCACGTGAAGAATCGGCTTAATGTTCAGCATACCGCCCAGAACCGCTGTCGTCTTTGACACACGGCCGCCTCTGTACAGATGGTTCAGATCGTCTACTGTAAAAAGATGAACGATATTTTGCTTATGCTGCTCCGCCCATTCTGCCACGGCATCCAGATCCTGCCCCTCTTCCTTTTTCTTCTGTGCCAGATACACCAGAAGTCCCTGTCCCAGAGAAGCGCTGAGAGAATCTACAATAACGATCTTTCGCTCCGGATACTCTTCCATAAGCTCTTCTGCTGCAATCCGGCAGCTGTTGCAGGTTCCGCTCAGCCCGGAAGAAAAAGCAATATGCAAAATATCCTTTTCCTCTTTCAGATATGGTTCAAACAGTTCTTTTGCCTCTTCCGGGTTCACCTGCGCAGTGGTGGGCATGGAGCCAGCCCGCATTTTTTCGTAAAATTCAGGTTCATCCATAAAGTTCTCATGAGTATAATGAACTCCATCTATTGTATAACTGAGATACATACAGCCTACTCCGTGTTCTCTGTAATAGCTCTCCGGCAGGTCTGCATTATTGTCTGTTGTGATCACATACTTTCTCATATTTTCCCCTCCATTTTTTTAATCATAACACCAGGCTGTCTCTGTATACTCCGAAGTTTCCGGTGCTGCTTTCTGTTTTATCATACCATTACAGTTCGATATGTGCAACAAAAATGGAAAAGAACTGACAATACTTCCATATCATAGCAGACAAGTCCGCTTCAGACTCCCTCAATCCTCTGTCTCCGTTTACAGCAATATGGTCAAAGCACCTTCCGTAATAGCCTTTTGGGTAAATATCAGTTATCTGTTTCCAGTACCTTCAGAGCTTCCTGAAGCTGATTATCCTCCTGGTGAGTGATTTCCTCCTGATTGAGAAGCTCTGGATCCAGCTTTACCTCCACGTCCGGTTTTATTCCCACCTCATTGATGGAATTTCCCTTCGGAGTGTAATAATCAGAGACTGTAAGCTTTACCGCGCTTCCGTCACTAAGGGGGCGAAGCTCCTGAACCACGCCTTTTCCATAGGTAACAGTACCCACAATGGTGCCGATTCCATAATCCTGTACCGCTCCGGCAAAAATCTCCGAGGCGCTGGCGCTGTTTTCATTTACCAGTACTGCAAAAGGCATATCCAACGGTGTTTTTCCTTCTGATCTTTCCTCGCTGCGGTTTCCGTATTTATCTTCCGTATATACAATCAGACCTTCCGGAAGAATACTGTTTAATATTGCACATACAGAAGTCAGAAGACCTCCCGGATTTCCTCTGAGATCTACCACCAGCTTCTCCATTCCCTGATCTTTCAGATCAGAAAACGCTTTTTCATACTGATCCGGAGTAACGTCTGTAAACTGAGATATTCTGATATATCCTGTCTGATTCTCCAGCATCTCACTGAATACAGAGGGGAGTTCCACATCTGTGATCTCCACAGTCACCTCCATGGCATTCTCTACATTCTGTCTGTGAACGGTCAGCACCACTTTTTCCTTCCCGCTTCCCCGTATCATATCCACAACCTCCGAGACATCCTTTTCCGTAATGTCTGTACCGTCAATACCGCTGATAATATCTCCGGCCTTCAGACCGGCTTTGTCTCCCGGACCTTCTTCGTAGCATTCCACAATCCGGACGCCCCCCTCTTCATTTTTCTGCATCGCAATACCAATTCCCACATAGGCGCCCATAGTGGACGAATTTTCCTGCTGATATTCCTCTGCTGTATAATATCTGGAATACACATCTCCCAGTCCATATACAAGGCCTGTATAAAGCCCCTCTGCAAGTTTTTCCTGATCGACTTCACCTAAATATTCTTCCTCGATCAGATGCTCCAGATACTTCAGCTTTCCCACATGCTCCGATTCAGAAAGAACTCCGTCATACTGAGACCGGTATCCCAGGTATCCGCCTGCTCCCACTGCCAGAGAAAGTGCAACTCCTGTGGCAATTCCTTTTATATATTCCTTATTTTTCATTGATATCTCCGCCCCCCTGTAAAAATAAACGGCACAATGCTCTCTTTCTTCTGAAAGACAAAGCCTTATGCCGCTTGTTCATTTCTCTTTATTTTCAAAACTCATTTCCGGATGCTGTCCGGACTTTTTATGTATACTGAATATTCCTGAATGCGTTTCCTTATACACGAAGATGTTTTCTCGTTGTCAGGAAGCTTCCGATCAGACCGATTCCGATTCCCAGTGCAAGGCCAATAGGAAGAAGCGTCATATAAATGTCTGTTACCGGAATAAACGCAACCACACCTGTCAGAACATTGAATTTTGTCAGTACATATTCGACTGCCGTGTTATATAAGAAATACAGCGCAACCAGAGGAATCGCCGCTCCCACGATTCCAAGTACCATACCTTCCATTACAAACGGCGCCCGGACAAATCCATCTGTAGCTCCGATATATTTCATAATTCCGATTTCTTCCTTGCGGACAGAGATACCAACGGAAACCGTATTGCTGATCAGGAAAACAGAAATCAGCAGAAGCACTGCGATAATCGCCATAGAAGCGTAAGATACCAGACGGTTAAAGCTTCCCAGAGTCTTTGCCGCTTCCTCTGACTGATTTACCTCACGTACATGATCCAGTCCCTGGATAAAGGCAGACAGCTCATTCTGTTTTTCAATCTGATTCATATAAACAGCATAGTTGGCAGAGTTTACAAGCGGGTTGTCGTCCCGGAATCCCTCTGCTGCCTCAGATCCCTGGAAATACTGATCTTTAAACTCGTTCCAGGCATCGTCTGCAGAAGTAAATACAATTTCCTGCACTTCCGGTCGCTGCCTGATCTGCTCTCCGATCGCATCAATCTGTTCCTGAGTTGTTCCCTCATCAAAAAATACCGTGATCGGCACTTCCTGCTCTACTTTATGAGCAATGTGATCCACATTATTTACAATAGAATAAAAAATACCTACAAGAAAGATGCATGCTGCCATTGTCAGAATTGACGCAATGGAAAACATCCAGTTTCTTTTTATATTTTTAACACCCTGCTTCAGGGTAAACCATATGGTACTAGGCCTCATGATATCCTCCTTCTTTCTCATCGCTGACAATGACGCCCTCATGCATGGTAACAACACGTTTTTTCATGGAGTTTACAATTTCTTTGTTATGTGTTACCACCAGCACTGTTGTTCCGCGCTCGTTGATCTCTGCCAGAAGGTTCATGATCTCCTCAGCAGTCTGGGGATCAAGGTTTCCGGTAGGCTCATCTGCAAGGAGAATGTCCGGACGGTTTACAAGAGCTCTGGCAAGAGCCACTCTCTGCTGTTCTCCGCCGGAAAGCTCATCAGGATAGGATTTGTACTTTCCTGCAAGTCCAACCTCCATAAGCACCTCAGGAACACGTTTACGGATCACCTTTCCCGGTCTTCCGATAACGCGCTGGGCAAAAGCGACATTTTCATATACATTTCTGTCTTTCAGCAGACGGAAATCCTGGAATACAACACCAAGCTTTCTGCGGTACTTGGCAACTCTGCTGTGTTTCATTGTTTCCAGACGCTCACCGCTGACGATCAACTGACCGCTTGTGCTGTCAAGCTCTTTCATCAAAAGCTTGATCAGTGTGGACTTGCCGGAGCCACTGCTTCCTACTACAAACACGAACTCTCCTTTATCCACATGTAAGTTCGCATGGTTGACAGCCGGAAGGCCCTTTCCGTATGACTTACTTACATCAATCAGATCTATCATATGTTCCTCCTTTTAGAACAAACCACTGCTTTCTCTTCACAGAAAAATACTGCCATGGGATTCCGGCAGTATCAGTTTGCATCCCGCAAATAAGCATTTTAATGTTTTTGTAACAATGTTGTAACATACTTCCAGCTGAATTTCAAGTGTTTTTTTTGAAATCCAAAAGATTTTCATAAAAATTTTACATTCATAGCAGCTATGAAAATTTTGAATATATTGTGAATGATAGAAACACCAGACGTTTCTTCAGGGGATTATTGTACAGGAAAGAATAAATGAATTCAAGGTTTTCTTTCTATTTTATCTCTGTTTTCCTCCTGCCATAGATTCCATTGTACAGAATCCCGTATCTGCCCATTTATGATTCCTAATTAAAAAGAGGGAGAATTCCGAAGAATCCTCCCCAACTGTTGACATAAAACCAAATAGCAGCTGTTCACATTCTACTATTCTGCAGCGAAATGAACAGTAACACCAAACACATCTGCAGCATCAGTATTCCAGTGTCTCCATATATTTCATATATCTTACAACCATCAGCGCAATTTTAAATGTGATGGCATCCTCAAACACTCTCAGATCAAGTCCTGTGCTTTTCTGAAGCTTATCAAGACGGTATACCAGAGTATTTCTGTGAATATAAAGCTGTCTTGATGTCTCTGACACGTTCAGGCTGTTCTCAAAGAATTTGTCAATTGTGACAAGTGTCTCTTCATCAAAATCATCCGGAGATTTGTTTTCAAAGATCTCTTTGATGAACATTTTACACAGCGGTATCGGAAGCTGATAGATCAGTCTGCCGATTCCCAGAGAGCTGTATGCGATCACGTCCCGGTCGCCGAAAAAGATCTTTCCCACATCGAGAGCCATTCTTGCCTCTTTATAAGATCTGGAAACCTCTTTCAGCTCGCAGACAATTGTTCCGTACGCGATATGAGTACCGTTTTCCAGGCCGAAGCCCAGGGTGTCAAGAATCGCCCGGGCCAGCTTATCCATATCGCTGTAGCCTTCTCCGTCTTCAAGCTGTTTCACAATGATAATGCTTCTCTCATCCACTGCCGTAATAAAATCTTTTGTCTTTCCGCCGAAAAAGCTCTTTACCGCTTCCATTGCGTTGTGGTCTTTTTCCTGCTGAAGTTCCATGATCATAACAACGCGGCGTACATCCGCATCAATATGAAGTTTCTTGGCACGGTTGTAGATATCCACCAGTAAAAGATTATCAAGGAGAAGATTTTTGATAAAGCTGTCTTTATCAAACCGCTCTTTATAGGCAACGATCAGATTCTGCACCTGGAACGCTGCCAGCTTTCCAACCATATAAGTATCCTCATCATCGCCATGTGCAACCAGAATATATTCCAGCTGATAATCATCGCACACCTTGAAATACTGGAATCCTTTTACAAGCTGACTGTCAGCCTGAGATTCTACAAATGCCTGCACATCTCCCGGCTGAACTGAAAAATCCGAAAATGTAGATGCCAGAACCTTTCCTTCTGTGTCTATAATACAAAACTCGATTCTGGATATTTCTTTTAACCCTTCCAGAGTATTCTGAAGTACCTGATTTGATATCATCTGCAAACATCCCTTCTCATGCATTCTGCATGTCTCTTCTTTTTCCCATAAAGAAACCTGTACATAAAGATATTTTAATACAATATCACCAAAATTAAAAGAGGAAATCGTAAATTTGTTACAAATTTTCAGGTGTTTTTTGTGTATTTTTCCTATCTTTCTATAAAGCCTTCTCCGTGAACCTCTCTTGCATCGCCAACGATCACAAATGCTTTGGGATCAATCTCATCAATTTTTTCTTTCAGCTGAACCAGTTCTTTCTTTCCAACCACACAGTAAAGCATCAGTTTTTCCTGTCCGGAATACATTCCCTTTGCAGAGATTCCCGTTACTCCCCGGTCAAGATCGTGCATGATCATTCTTGCAATAGCTTCCGGCTTATCTGTGATAATATGCACAGCTTTTGAGAATTTCAGGCCCTCGATCAGTCCGTCCGATACCTTTGTCACAAGATAAACTGCAATGATCGCATAAAGTCCCTTGCGGATTCCGAATACATACATGCCCACAAGAACAATGGAACCGTCTATAAACTGCATGATCTGTGCAATGGTATAATGTCTCATATATTTCTGGATAATGGCGGCAAGCATGTCCGTTCCCCCGGTTGTTCCTCCGCCCAGAAATACAAGACCGATTCCCACTCCCAGAATAATTCCTCCGTAAACGGAAGAAAGAAGAAGGTCATCAGAAAGCTTCCACTCCGGAAGAACAGCCAGCCACATGGTAAGAGTCATATCTCCCACCAGCGCTTTTTTTACAAAGGAAAATCCTTTCAGTTTTGTTGCCAGAATAAAAAGAGGAATATTCAGACTCAGGTTTGTCAACCACAGAGGGACTCCGTTTTCCACAATTCCTCTGGTCCACTCCTTTACCAGAATGGCTGCTCCGGAAAAGCCTCCTGTGACCAGTCCGCACGCATCAAAGCATGCCTTGATCGCAGTTGCCATCAGTCCTGTACCCAGAAAAATAACCAGATACTCAAGCCATACAGATCTTTTTCCTGCCAGTTTCATATAAAAGCCTCCTCCTGTAGTGATATAACTCTAACGCGATAAAGCGTCCCTTATCCTAAAAGAACGGGAGACGGCCCATGCCGCTTCCCGCTCTTAGTCTGCCCTATTTCTGAGGCATATTTACAAATTTAATAAAATGATAGCTTTCAACAATCTGGAAATACTTGATAATTCTGGGATACAGAGGTTCGGCTGCCTCCCCGAATTCATCTTTTACCAGAAGCGCAATGTCTGTCACTGTACGTTTTCCGTCGATCAGGGGCCAGATAAAGCTTCCCTGAGCATCCAGATGGACTTTTGTAAAGCGCGGTTTGTTAAACACTGTCTGCGCGATCTTGTTCATGATCCCTGTGTTTTCCACTTCAAGGATCACTCTGTCCTTCAGATCTGTATGCCATTTCAGCGACTGATTTTTTTCCGGAATAAGATCCAGATAGTTGATCTGCATACCCTTATCTTTCTTTTTTCTCATCAGGCTTTTCTTTTATTCCATAAGGAGAATTTCAGAAGACCAAGGATCATCAGCGCCATGATCACAACGCCGCCAATATTTCCCAGGTTGATAAATGCAGGAATACTGATTCCGGCAACCGCAAGAATAGCCAGGAAAATACCTACAAGACCCTCTCCGGCGATCATACCAGCACAGTACAGAGTACCGTTGGTAACCTGAGATTCTTTTGTCTTGCTGTCAACTTTTTTGCGTCCATCCAGGAACATACGAACAACGCCACCGATCATGATGGTTGTGTTCAGATAAATCGGAAGGTAAAGACCAATTGCAAAAGGCATTACCGGAATTCTTAAGATTTCCAGGCCCAGAGCAAGGAATACACCTACAAATACAAGTGTCCATGGAAGCTCTCCGCCCATGATACCCTCAACGATCATCTTCATAAGGCCGGCCTGCGGAGCAGGAACCTCTGCGGTACCATATCCCCATGCAGCGTCAAGAAGATAAAGAACGCCGCCGATTGCAAGACCGGAAACAACAACACCGAGAAGCTCACCGATCTGCTGTGTCTTCGGTGTTGCGCCGAGAAGATATCCTGTTTTAAGGTCCTGAGAAGTATCACCTGCAATAGCAGCAATGATACAGATAACAGATCCGATAGCGATTGCGCCCTTCATTCCGTCGATACCAGTCTCGCCTGTTGCCTTGATGGCAAAGGTAGCAAGAAGCAGTGTGGCGATTGCCATACCGGATACCGGGTTGTTGGAGGAACCGATCATACCAACCATACGGGAGGAAACGGTTGCAAAGAAGAAACCGAATACTACGATCATCAGCGCACCCAGGAAGTTTACCGGGATTGCAGGAACAAACCAGATAATAAATACCATGGCAACGATTCCTGCAAGGATAATACCCATTGGAAGATCTTTGTCTGTTCTTAAAGTACCGCCGTTCTGGGATCCTTTCATACTCTTCATGGAATCACGGAAAGTAGAAATGATCAGAGGCAGGGACTTAATAAGAGAAATAATACCGCCGGTTGCGATAGCGCCTGCACCGATGTATTTTACATAGTTTGACCAGATTGCTGAAGCGCCGCCCTCTGCAAAAAGCTGAGAAACAGTTACGCCTGCTTCTGCCGGATACAGAGAAATATCAGGTCCGAACAGACAGATCAGCGGAATGATCACCAGCCATCCTACGATGGAACCTACAAACATGAAGGAAGCAATTCTCGGACCAACGATATAGCCAACACCAAGAAGAGCCGGATATACTTCCATACCGATTTCACCCTTAAAGGATTTAAAAGCAACTGCAACGTCTGCCGGGATTACCTTCAGACCGTCTACGATAAATTTGAATGCAGCGGCAATTCCCATACCGGAGAATACAGTAGCTGCATTGGAGCCGCCTTCTTCACCTGCAAGAAGTACGTCTGCACACGCAGTTCCTTCCGGATAAAGAAGAGTTGCATGCTCTTTTACGATCAGAGCATTACGAAGGGGTACCATAAAAAGTACGCCGAGTACACCGCCGCAAAGTGCGATCAGTGTGATTTCTACAAGGCCCGGTTTTTCAGTAAGGCCTTCTTCTGCCCACAGGAACAGGGCAGGCATTGTGAAGATCGCTCCTGCTGCAAGAGACTCACCTGCAGAACCGATGGTCTGAACCAGGTTGCTCTCCAGAATGGAGTTTTTCTTCATAATCACGCGTATAACACCCATGGAAATAACTGCTGCCGGAATGGAAGCAGATACTGTCATACCAACGCGAAGACCAAGATAAGCATTGGCTGCGCCGAATACAACTGCGAGGATCATACCCATGATTACGGATGTCACCGTCATTTCCGGTGTGATTTTTTCAGCCGGAACATACGGTTTGAACTCTTTGTTGTTCATTGATTTCCTCTCCCTTTATTTTTATTGCGAACCTTTCTTCATTATACTAATTTACGACAGTATATGCAAGTTGTTTTTATACGATAAATATACAGTTTTGTTCTATAAATATACATTTCAGTACCATTTTACAGATGAATCTGCAAAGAAAAACGCTGCTCTGCAGATAAGTTCTTTACCTGCTTTGCAGCGTCTTTCTTTTTCTTATTTCAGAGAAAAGTCTTTTTCAGATATGCTTATCTACCGAACTGCATATCGTTGTTGCCGGACTCTGTCTCCCACATCTCAAGCATGTTGATCGGGTCGTTGTAGTCTGCCAGCCAGCCTTCACGGCAGAAGTCAAATTTACCCTGTTTTCTCTCGTCAAGGAATACAGACCACTCACGGGTCTCAACAGTTACATTGATACCCACTGCAGCCAGATCCTGCTGGATGGACTCACCGATCTTAACATTACCTTCTGCATCATTTGTCAGATATGTCATGTTGATCGGAGTATCAGCGGAAAGCATTCCGTTCTCATCAAATTTGTAACCGGCACCTTCAAGAAGCTTTCTTGCCTCTTCCAGGTTCTCCTCATATGCGTTCGGATCAAAGTATCCTACAACATCTTCCATCGGATATGTGTAAGCATCGTCATTTGTACGGAATTCTCCGCCGTTGCCGTCTGCCATACCGGTTGGGATAAAGGTGTTTGCAACTTCCTGATCAGCCTGAGGGATTGTGTCAACAATGTACTGACGGTCAATAAGAAGGTTGATTGCCTTTCTCATATCTGCAGCCTGCTGTACAGTTTTACCTTTGAACAGGTCACTGTTTACGTTAAAGCCTGCATAGTAGGTTCCCAGTGTAGGAATGTTGTGGTACTCTTCTTTTTCTTTTGCTGTTGCCATCATGTCTGTTGCGATTGTGTCGATAAACTGCAGGGAACCATCCTCAAATGCGTTCCAGATTGCTGTATCGTCTGCACTTAACATGAACTGAACTTTTTCAAGAGAAACTTCGTCTGCTCTGAAGTAGTTCGGGTTTTTCTCATAAGTCATGGACTCATTGTGTTTCCACTCTGTACATGTCATCGGACCGGAAGTAACAAATCCAGACTCAACGCACCATGCGCCCGGGTTTTCCTCAGCGCCTTCAGCTGCTTCCACACACTGCTGCGGAACCGGATAGAATGCCGGGAATGCGCACAGGTCAAGGAAGTATGCACACGGAGCTTTCAGTTTTACAGTAAATGTGTTGCCTGATCCTGCAATGTCAAGTGTATCGTCATCTTTTCTTGCAATGATATCAGCAAGGTAGGAATAGTCAGCACCTGTCTCAGGAGTAACAAGACGGTTCCAGCTGTATACAACATCCTCTGCGTTCAGCTCTTCGCCGTCAGACCATTTCAGTCCCTCTCTCAGAGTAAAGGTATAGGTAAGACCGTCCTCACTCATCTCATAGCTTTCTGCAAGCTCAGGAACAAGCTCTCCCTCTGCATCATAAGCATACAGTCCGGAGAAAGCAAGGATTGCAAGGCATGCGCCGTCTACTGAGGAGTTAAGAGCCGGGTCAAGCTTGTTTGGCTCAGATGCGATCTGAAGGCTTAAAGTATTGTCCGGAGTTTTTGCAAATCCGAAATATTTGAAGCCGAACAGGTTGGAGTAGATATTCTCTACATCTGTTTTCTGCATGTACACATCATTGTAATAATACAGCGGAATGATCGCCCATGTGTTCATCAGCTCGTCCTCTGCCTCATGCATCAGAGCTTCACGTTTAACCAGGTCTGTCTCTGTTCTGATCTCTGCGATCCGAGCGTCATAGTTCTCCCATGCCGGTGCCGCTTCGCTGGATGGTCCGTGCTCTTCAGAAGCATAAACAGTTGCCCCCCCTACGGTGGTCACTGCCATAGCTGCTGCAAGAGCAAGTGCTACGTGTTTCTTCTTCATAAAAAATTCCTCCTGTCTGGATTTTTATTTACAGCTTTCACTGCAGTTTATACAAACACCACACAAATCCTGCACGGTAATTGTATTCATATAAATTGTATGTCCTGATACCTGCTTTTATTTGTTAAAGCAGGCCACCATATGACCGTTTCCTCTGTCAGTCAGTGTCGGGCACTCCTTGGCACACCGTTCTGTTGCATATTTGCAGCGGGTACGGAATGCACATCCGGTAGGCATATGCAGAGGACTTGGCACATCTCCCTCAAGAATGATACGCTGACGTTCCTTTGCCATTTTCGGATCCGGATATGGAACCGCACTTAACAGAGACTGTGTATATGGGTGGATGGGAGATTCATTCAGATCATCTGCATCTGCGATCTCAACAATACGTCCCAGGTACATAACTGCGATACGGTCAGAAATATGATGAACAACCAGAAGATCGTGGGCAATAAAAAGATAAGCCACGCCCAGCTTCTCCTGAAGCTCTTCAAACATATTGATCACCTGCGCCTGGATGGAAACATCAAGAGCGCTGACCGCCTCATCGCATACAATAAATCTCGGTTTTGTTGCAAGGGCTCTGGCAATACCGATACGCTGACGCTGGCCGCCGCTGAACTCATGAGCATAACGGGTTGCATGCTCCGCATTTAAGCCAACCAGTTCCATCAGCTCCAGGATACGGTCGCGGCGCTCGCCTTTGCCGGAATACAGCTTATGTACGTCCAGAGGCTCTCCGATAATATCCTCTACAGTCATACGGGGATTCAGAGAAGAATAAGGATCCTGGAATACCATCTGCATCTCTTTACGCATATGGCCGATACTGTTTTTATCTACTCTTTCTCCGTCAAAAAACACATCGCCGGAGGTAGGTGTATATAATCTCAGAAGAGAACGTCCTACAGTTGTTTTTCCGCATCCGGACTCTCCTACCAGACCCAGTGTTTCACCTGGCTTAATGTTAAAGGATACACCGTCAACTGCTTTGAGAGGCGTATTTTTCATAAAGCCTGTTTTAACAGGAAAATACTGTTTCAGGTTGTTGACCTCAACCAGATATTCGCTTTTATTTGTCACATTACTCATTGTTCTTTCCCTCCTGCTGCGCCTCCATCTGCTCCTTCACACTCATCCAGCAGGAAGCAAAATGTCCGTCAGGCATCTGGATTTCCGGCGGAATCTCCTCGATACAGATTTTCATCGCGTTTTCGCATCTCGGACAGAATGCACAGCCCTTTGGCATGTTCAGAAGGTTGATGGGAGTTCCCGGAATCGGGATCAGCTTCTCTCCCATACGGTCCACGCTTGGAATAGATTTCAGAAGTCCTTTTGTGTACTCATGAGCCGGACGGTAGAAAATATCCTCCGCTGTTCCTCGCTCACAGACACGGCCGCCGTACATAACAATGATCTCATCACACATGTCCGCAATAACGCCAAGGTCATGTGTTACCATGATAATTGCCATGCCCAGTTTTTTCTGCAGGCTCTGCATCAGTTCCAGGATCTGTGCCTGAATGGTTACGTCAAGGGCAGTGGTAGGCTCATCTGCGATCAGGATATCCGGTTCGCATGCCAGTGCCATGGCGATCATAACACGCTGACGCATACCGCCGGAAAGCTCGTATGGGTACTGCTTTACACGTTTCTCCGGCTCGTTGACGCCAACCAGGGTCAGCATCTCAATGGCGCGGTCCATTGCCACCTTGCCTTTGCGGTCTGTATGAAGCTCGATTGCTTCTTTTAACTGATTTCCAATAGTAAATACAGGATTCAGACTTGTCATCGGGTCCTGGAAAATAATAGAACAGCATTTTCCACGGAACTCTCTCATCTGCTTCTCTGAAAACTGTGTAATATCCTGGCCTTTATAAAGAACCTGGCCCTTTTTGATGCTTCCGTTCTTTTCCAGGATCTGCATAATGGAATATGCGGTAACACTTTTTCCGGAACCGGACTCTCCTACGATTCCCAGGATTTTGCCTCTGTCCAGATTAAAGGAAACACCGTTTACCGCCATAACCTCTCCTCTGTCAGTATGAAAAGAGGTATTTAAGTCTACGACTGAAAGTATATTCTCACTCATCTTAATCCCTCCTCAGTTTCGGGTCAAAGGCATCACGAAGGCCGTCGCCCAGTAAGTTAAATGCAAGTGTGATCAGGCAGATCATGATAGCCGGGAAGATCAGCTTATAAGGATAAGCAGTCAGACCCGCACGTCCTGCATTTGCCAGAGATCCAAGAGAAGGCATTGGAGCCTGTACGCCAAGTCCGATAAAGCTCAGGAAACTCTCTGTAAAGATCGCTGACGGAATCTGAAGAGCGCCTGATACAATAATTACACTGATACAGTTTGGAAGAATATGCTTGCGGATGATTCTTCCTGATTTTGCACCGCTGATCTTGGCTGCCAGCACGTATTCGTTCTGTTTGATAGTAAGGATCTGTCCACGGACCATACGCGCCATACCTGTCCAGTACAGAAGACCGAATACAATAAACAAAGAGATCATGTTCGGTCCCAGCTTCTGAAGGAATGGAATCGCGTCTACATTCAGCGTCTCACGGAGCACCACGGAAAGCAGGATTACCATGAGCATGTCAGGAAGGGAATATATGATATCCACAATACGCATCATGATCAGATCGACCTTTCCTCCAAAGTATCCCGAAATACTTCCGTACAGAACGCCGATGATCAGGACAATGATGCTGGCAAAAAGACCGACTGCCAGAGATACTCTTGTTCCGTAAATAACACGGACAAAGTAATCACGTCCCATTTCGTCTGTTCCCATAATATGAGGGAATACCTTACCGCCTTCCTCTATGTACTTCTGTTCCAGCTCTGAATACTGGAACGGCGCCATATTGGAAGCTGTTTTATCTCTTCTGCCATTTACAGCAATGATCTGAGAGTAGGAATAGGGCACTACATGAGGTACGATAAAGATCATTCCAACGATCAGAATCAGAACTATCAGGCTGCCCATAGCCAGCGGATTTCTTCTCAGCTTGCGGAATCCGTCTTTCCAGAAGGAAGTGGACTCGCTCATAACATCCTGCTGTTTTTTCTCTTCATCAGTTGCTTTTTCAAATTTTTTCAAATCAATCTGGAAGCTCAATGGCGACTTCTTCGGCATCTCATCCAGATTTTTACTGGTGTTATCCACTTAGTTTCCTCCTTAATCCAGTTTAATTCTCGGGTCGATCATCTTATATACGATATCAGTGATCAGGTTCATCGTTACCATCAGTACTGCCAGGAAAATTGTAGTTCCCATGATCAGAGGATAATCTCTGTTTGTAATGGCCTCTACAAATTTTGCGCCCAGACCGCCAATGGTAAAGATTTTTTCCACAACAAGGCTTCCTGTAAGGATGGATGCTGTCATGGGGCCTACATAAGTAATAACCGGAATCAGAGAATTCCTGAGTGTGTGTTTAAAGATCGTCTTCAGCTGGGATACACCCTTGGCTCTTGCGGTACGCACATAATCCTGTCCCAGAACATCCAGCATACTGCTTTTGGTAAGACGTGTGATATACGCCATAGGATAGGCTGCCAGCGCAATAACCGGAAGCACATAGTTCTGGTTCTCAGGACTCCACACCGGAACCCACTTCAGGGTAACGCAGAATACCAGAAGCAGCAGCGATGCGAACACAAAGCTGGGCAGCGACGTAAACAGTGTGGAAAAGAAAATGATCAGTCGGTCAGGAAGATGATTTCTTGTAAGCGCCGCAAGACTTCCGAAGATCAGACCAAGCACCAGGGCAGTAAGTATCGCCATACCGCCAAGCTTTGCAGAAACCTTAAAGGATTCAAAAATTGTTGTCTTGATGTCTCGGCCTGTTTTTGCGGAAACGCCGAAATCTCCATGAGCCAGGTTCTTCATATAAAGAACAAACTGCTCGCCTACCGGTTTATCCAGATTAAATCTCTTCTCCAGTGCTTCTTTTACTTCCGGAGAAAGTGCTTTTTCACCGTCAAAAGGTCCGCCTGGAATGGCGTTCATGGCAAAGAATGTGATACCACAAACAATAAAAACGGTGACAATAGCGAGGAGAACTCGCTTTGTAACGTATTTTCCCACGTAAATACACTCCTTTTTATTTTTTCTGACAATAACGAAGGGATGCGCTTTTAATTTATATATTTCAGAATCCTTTCACAAAAGAGCAAGTCTATTTTCGTTTTTTATCACTTTAGTGTAAACATCTGTCCTCAGATAGCGGACACTCATGGTAAAAAAAATAGAGCTCCTTCAAGCTTCTCTCTATCCCTTTATTGCATTTACACATTATATCTGATTTCCCGGGATTATTCAACTGTTTTTTGATGTTATCTAATAAATTATGCAAAAAAATTACAGGATTTTCCTCCGTTCTATCTATTTCCACCAAATTCCACCAAAAAACAACAGCCGGATTCCTGTTATTATGCAGGATATCAGGCTGTTACTCTGTGTCAAGCTGCTTTTTCAGATACCTTCCGACGATTCTGGAAAAGTTGCGGATGTCCCGGATATAGGCAAAATCCTTGCCGAAGATCCTTTTTTCCGTGGCAAGATCCTTTTCTTCCCCGGCAAACACTCCCAGCACACTGACGTCAAGATTTCTCAGTCTGCGGACTTCTGTGGCCGTATCTGAAATGGCAGTGCTTCCGCGGTACGGCTGAGGATTTTTTGCATTGGGGCGATTAACGATCACATCATAGGGCCGTCCGTCGCTGAGTACAATGAGGATCTTCTTTTCTTCCTGCCGCTGGAGAAGGCTGTAACCGGCTGTTTTTATGGCAAGCCCGTCTCTGTTATTGGAAGATGTTACATAATTAAAAATATTCTCATTTTCTGTTCTGGGATCGTCATACTTTCGGAATCTGTGCAGGATCGTATAATCCCAGAAGGTACAGAAGCTCATAACTCTGTGGGGAATCTCCACATTGCTCAGAGCCTCGCTGATAATATAAGCCTGGATCGCCACCTCGCCCTGACGGCTCATCTGGGAACCGCTGGCATCGATCAGCACATCCACCACAAAATCCGCTGCGTCTGCCTTCAGCTCTCTCTGAAAGATTTTTGCATCACTGCTTCTCCCGATCCTCCACAGTCTGGAGGGAACGATCATTCCTCTGTCCGAAAGCACGGTCTGAGTTTCTCCTCTCAGGGTAAGAGATTTACGGAGAGTATCTGTCAGCTCTGCTATATTATGTTTTACAATTCTGTGTTTGTCATGATACAGCCAGATATTTTTATTTCTCAGACGAACCGCATATTCATACTGGTAATTTCTTTTTACCGGATTTTTCAGGATTCCTTCTGTAAAATAAAGGCTGCAGTCTCCATGGATCCCCCTGCACATCAGATGGTTGATCCGCTTTTCTTCTGTATCAGTCAGATAGGTTCTTCCGTAATTCAGTTCCACATACGTATGAGCCTTTTCCAGAGCCTCCGGAGGAAGAACCGTTATTTTATGCTTTTTCCTGCGCTCTTCTTCCATGTTCTCTGTAACGGACCGGTCTTCAAGTCCGGTCATGGTTTCTGTCAGCTGCTCCATATAGCTTTCCAGAGCTTCTTCATACAGCTCTTCCGTGAGATAATCCTCCCAGGGATACTCTGTCAGTTCCTTCACACTGACAGCCAGAACCTTTTCCAGACTTCCGTGAACCGCTTCAAAGGACGGATCCACCAGACGATTATAGAGCTTATCCACAATCCGGATCAGTTCCATGGTGCTCTCTGCACCGGCTGCGCCTGCCACTGCGTCTGTAAGCTCCTGAAGCTTTTTTTCCGCCCGGAAGGAGCTTCCGTCCAGTCTTCTTCTCAGCACTGCCGCTCTCAGCCTCCCAAGCACATTGCCCGGGGCGCACATCTGTTCAAATTCCTGTTCCAGAATATCCTCACAGGCCTTTCGCTGAATGGAGCGGATCCCGGGACGTTCCCGGCAGACTTTTTCTCCTACGGCTTCTTCAATACAAAGCTGGGCAAGCTGCGTCAGACACTGTTCATCCGCCTGAAGAAATACTTTTTTTACCAGGTACATTCCCATCATGTCCCTGTCGTAAAATCTGGCAAAAGCCCCCTGTTTGATGCCGTCATAAAGAGCAATGGCCTCTGATCTTAAAAACAGGGCCACATCCGGTTTCATTTCCAGTCCGTAATCTCCGCTGACAGTCCAGAGAAGATTTTTCAGCCTGTTTTCCAGTTCAAACCGGCTGTCATCCAGTTCCGTGGGAAGTTCCTTATTCATAGACATCCTCTTTTGCCCATTCGCGGGGAATACGGGTTCTCACTACATCCTCCACGATTTCTTTTTCAAAAACGTCAAAGGTCTTATTGATCACACCCATCTGCACAGCCTGCCAAGGGGAAAGTCCCGTGTCCACGATCTTCATGGCTGCCAGAAGTCCTCTGAGATCCAGAGGCTTTGTGGAAATCTCACTGTTCAGCGCTTTTTTCTGAAGGTCCAGAAATACACCGACAAACTGTTCTACGGCTGTCATTTTTGCATTTGGAAACATCTGATGAAAAATAAAATTCAGAGATTCCTCTGTCTGAGCCGGCATGTCAATTACCAGGAAACGGGAAACAAGGGCTTCGTTCAGTTCCTTTGTCCCAGCATATCCGTAGTTCATGGTTCCGATAAATCTGGCTGCCGGATGAAGTTCGATCCGGTCATAGCCCGGAACATCAATGGAACGGCGGTAATCAAGAGTCGCATGAAGTACGGATACCGCGTCATTTTTCGCCATATTGATCTCGTCCAGGATTCCGAAGCCGCCATATTCCGCACACTGATAAATACTTCCTTTGCGAAGCTTTACCTCATTGTCGATAAATGTATCTGTTCCGATCAGATCACCGCTGTTGGTATTTACATGAAAGGATACATTATAAGAAGGTCTGCCGAAAATATAGGCAAGATTTTCTGCCAGAATATTTTTTCCTGTTGCCTTCGGTCCTGTTAGAAGCAGATTTTCGCCCCGGAGAAGGCCTGCAACAGCCATCTCCAGGATCTCCTTTCCATAAAAGGGAATCGAGGGCTTCACGATTCTGTGAACAGCAGCCTCATCTGTAGTATATGTATTCCGAAACTCCTCTGCCTGACGGATCAGTTCCGGAGAAACCTGCTGCTCCTCCAGAAATCTCAGTTCTTCCATATTACACCTCAAAAATCAGATCACCGTAGGAAGGCATCGGCCACATTTCCTTGTCCACCAGCATTTCCAGTTCGTCTACTGGTCTGCGAAGCTCCTCCATGGCTGTCACTACTTTTTCTCTGCAGTATACAGCGCGTTCTCTTCCCTCCGGATACTCTCCGATATGAGATACCACCTCTGCCAGAGCCTCCATTGCCTGGTTTGTCTTTGCAAGACGTTCGGAGCATTTGGTGAGAAGTCCAAGCTGCACGCTGACGTCCACTGCCGCAGCTGCGCGGACTGCATTTACAGACTGAGCAAGCACTGTGGTATATTTGATCACTGCCGGAATGATCTGTTTGGTAACAATATCCAGCATGGTCTTAGCCTCAATGTTAATGGCTTTTGCATAAATCTCATACTGGATCTCCGCACGGGATTCCAGCTCTGCCTTTGTAAATACATGGAAAGTTTCAAAAAGCTCTACAGCTTTGTCTGTAGTAAGAGCCGGAATGGCATCAACCATGGACGGAAGAATCGGAAGTCCCCGGCGTTTTGCCTCTTCCTCCCATTCCGGAGCGTAGCCGTTTCCGTTAAATACGATCCTCTGATGCTCTGTTGCATATTCCTTGATCAGATCATGGACAGCCAGATCAAAATCAGGAGCCGCCTCCAGACGGTCGCAGGCCTCTTTAAATGCCTGAGCTGCAATGGTATTTAAAACCACATTACATTCAGAAATAGAATCTCTGGAACCAACCATACGGAACTCAAATTTATTTCCTGTAAAGGCAAACGGTGAGGTTCTGTTTCTGTCAGTGGCGTCTTTCATAAAATCAGGAAGAGTTTTTACACCGGTGTGAAGCTTGCTTCCTTTTTTGCTGTGGGTTGCCATTCCTGTGCTGATCAGCTGATCCAGCACATCCTCCAGCTGCTCTCCCAGAAATACAGAGATAACAGCAGGTGGCGCCTCGTTTCCTCCCAGGCGGTGATCATTTCCCACATCTGCCGCAGATTCACGAAGAAGATCCGCATGAATATCCACAGCCTTCAGAATACAGGTGAGAACAAGAAGGAACTGGATATTCTCATGAGGTGTTTTGCCTGGCTCCAGAAGATTGATCCCGTCGTCTGTAGTCAGAGACCAGTTATTATGCTTACCGGAACCATTGACGCCTGCAAAGGGCTTCTCATGAAGCAGGCAGCGCATACCATGACGGCTTGCCACTTTTTTAAGGATACGCATCATCATCTGATTGTGGTCAGCCGCAATATTGGCCGGGGCATAGATAGGAGCAAGCTCGTGCTGAGCCGGAGCCACTTCATTATGCTGGGTTTTTGCTGTGATTCCAAGCTTCCAGCACTCTTCATTGACTTCTTTCATATATGCGGAAACTCTCTGACGGATAGTTCCCAGATAATGATCGTCCATCTCCTGGCCCTTTGGCGGCATCGCGCCGAACAGCGTTCTGCCGGTGTAGGTCAGATCCTTTCTCTGAAGCCACTTTTCTTTATCTATAAGGAAATATTCCTGCTCTGCTCCTACAGACGGAGTTACTTTTTTGGATGTGGTATTTCCAAAAAGACGGATCAGTCTCAGAGCCTGTTTGTTTACTGCCTCCATGGAGCGGAGAAGAGGAGTTTTCTGATCCAGCGCCTCTCCGGTATAGGAGCAGAAAGCGGTTGGGATGCACAGGGTACCGCCGGCTGCATCATGGCGCACAAAAGCAGGTGAGGTGCAGTCCCATGCAGTATAGCCTCTTGCCTCAAAAGTAGCTCTCAGACCGCCGGAAGGAAAAGAAGATGCATCCGGCTCTCCTTTGATCAGCTCCTTTCCGGAAAAGCTTAAAAGAACCTTTCCGTTTTCCATAGGAGCAGTAATAAAAGCGTCATGCTTTTCTGCAGTTACGCCTGTCAGCGGCTGAAACCAGTGGCTGTAGTGAGTGGCTCCTTTTTCGATGGCCCACTCCTTCATTTCATGAGCAACTACATCCGCGATTTCCATAGATAGCTCTTTTCCTTCTTCTATGGTTTTTTTCAGCTCTTTATAGACTTTTTTCGGAAGTCTCTCCTGCATAACGGAATCATTGAACACATCGCATCCAAAGAGTTCTTTTACGTTAGTATAGTCTGACATTAGCTTTCTCCTTTATGTTTTCTGTTTTATTGGCTTAATTCTTTTTTGTGCTTTTTAAATACAGATTCAGTGCTTTATGCATATTTTCTATTTCTACGGACGTGTGATTTCCTCCGAATTCACCGTCCAGCGTCCACGGAACTGCTTCCTCTGCCTCTATGGTGATCTTTCCTGTTTTAAATGAATGAACAAGATCCGTATTGTCCTCAGCCATAACAAGAGCTGTCATGATCTCCTGAAGCTCCAGAGGGTTCTTGGGCTTTACGATCAGGGTCACTTCAAAAAGGCCGTCATTCATATCCACATTCTTGCCTGTAAGATTTTTAAAGCCTCCCACAGATCTGGAATTTGTGATCATTCCTACCATAAAATCATCTTCTACTTCAATTTCCTCTGATTTTACTTTCATATGATAGGATTTGATATCAAAAAGTCTTTTGACTCCTTCCAGAATATAAGCCACATGACCCAGAACGTTTTTCAGATCCTGATCCGTTTCATAGGATACGTCTGTAAAAAGTCCGAAGGCTGCCACATATGCAAAGGTCTGGCTGTTAAACCTTCCGATATCGCAGTGATACAGTTCTTCCTCCATGATCATGGAAGCGGCCTCTGTCATATTCTTCGGCATAAACAGGCTGTTGGCAAAATCATTGGTACTGCCGGCAGGGATATACCCGATGGGGACATCACTTTTTTTCTCCATGATCCCGGTCACAACCTCATCCAGCGTTCCGTCTCCTCCGCTGCATACGATCAGGTCCACCTCATCAGCGTACTCCCTGGCCTGCTCGTAGGCGTCCTTTGCCTTCTGAGTGGAACGGATGATCACCTCATAATCATTCTTATTAAAAATATCAATAATATCCAGCAGATGGGTTTTGATCTTTCCCTTGCCTGCCTTGGGGTTAAAAACAAAGAGCATTTTCTTTCCCACAGTCCCATTCCCCTTTCGATTATTGTACTTGCCTGTAAAATCAGGCATACTCGTTTATTATGATACAACAAAATGGAAAAAATGCCTAGAGGAAATTTTATGCGGACGCCCTGTGACGGCTTCCCCGCCATCGTCGGAAGCCATACCTGTCCTTTTGTTTTCAGCCTTTCTGATGGCCGGAAAAATAATCCCTCAGAACACGTATGCTTTCTTCCCGCATAACGCCGGCTGTCACTTCCGGTCTCCAGTGAGATCTTTCAAATACCAGTTCCGCACAGTCGTTCCCCTGCTCGCCCAGGATTTCGCAGAGATCTCTGTCGCTCGCCCCATATACCAGTCTTCCAAGCTTTACCCATACCATGGCTCCGCAGCACATAAAACAGGGCTCGCAGCTTGAGTACAGAGTGTAATCGCTTAAATCCGTAATCCCTGTTTCTTTACAAAAACGCCGGATCAGTCCTGCCTCCGCATGAAAAGTAGGATCTGTGGCTGTATAGATCTGATTTTCATTGGTGTATACAGCTTCTCCGTCCTTTACAAGAACTGCGCCAAAAGGTTCGTTGCCGTGTTCCACTGCAAGCGCTGCAAGCTCAATGGCCTTTTTCATAAATACTTCATCTGTTGTCATAATATCTCCCCTTCTCTGTTCTCATTCTAACCATCAGTATTTTACCATAGCAGGAAAAAAGTTACTATAAAAAAACTTTTTTAGCATCTCTAAAAGCCTTTGTATATCACATAAATTTCCGAAAAAAATAAAAATAAATTTTTTTAAAAAAAGTGTTGACATTTAGATATATGTGTTATATACTAACGAAGTCGGTTGAGGGAAACACAAAAAACTCTCACAAGACAAACACTTTTTTGATGAATTTTTTAAAAAATTTCAAAAAAACATTTGACAAATACAATTCTATCTGGTATAGTATGTTTTGTCAGCGAGGGAAACACCTCACAGAACAGCTTCAAAGCATGCGATAGTGGCGTAGTTGGTAACGCGCGACCTTGCCAAGGTCGAGACCGCGGGTTCGAGCCCCGTCTATCGCTCTTAAGAGTCAGGAATTGGTTCCTGACTCTTTTTTTCTTTATTCTTTTATCTGATAGGCCACAAGAGCAATATTCCAATATCCCTGTTTGTTCAGCTCTCTTTCGAAATCCCGGATTTTTTCCAGGCAGTTTTCCGGAAGCTCTGCAGGAACTGCAGTACAATGAGACATCGTGGTTTTGTTTTCAGTATCTGCTGCCATTACATTTCCTGCCTTTCCTGTCCGATCACTCCATATAAAGAAAGAAGATAAAGACCACAGAGACCTACAAGTCCATAAACGATTCTGGACAGCCAGCTCATGCTTCCGAAGATCAGAGCCACCAGATTCAGATTAAAGAAGCCGATCAGTCCCCAGTTGACTGCACCTATAATAGTAATGGTCAGAGCAAAATACTGCAAAAATTTATTATCCATAAGTCACCATCCTTTCATGCAGATAGTATTCCGAAAAAACAAAAAAATATTCGCAGCATTTTCGGCTGCGAATATCTTGAAAAAATTATTTGATTTTCAGTACCTGAGAGACAACGGTTCCTCCGCCGAAGCTGAATGCCTCACCTGCCTGAAGCGTTACGTCGGATTCGTCCTGAAGAGTAAAAGCCTGGCATACAGTAACTGCCTGTCCCGGCTGTACCTCAGTCATAAACTGATCAATGGCTTCGTCATCTGATTCCGGAATTGCAGGTTCCAGGAGATTGCCGTTCTGGTAAGCCTGGAGATTGACATCAACCATGGCGCTGGAAGCGGAAGAGCCGTTATTGCTGTAATCATAATATACAAGAAGACATGGAGCTCCGGCAAAATCAGTTGTCACCCGGTGCTGTTTATAGTGAATGGTAAATTTGTCATTGCTCATATCGATCTTGCCGTCTGCAGATGCCTGAGGCGCTTCCTGCTCAGGCTGTGTTTGGGAAGTTTCCATTTCTTCCAGAGACTGATTGATCTCGTCCTGTACATTCGTAAAGTTTGCGGACATTATGCGAACGGTTTCTGTATCCAGAGATACGATCTTCCACTGTCCTCCTGCTTTAATAAGAGGATAGGAAATTTCTGCTTCTGCAAACTTGTCTTTCACAGTTGCTGATTTTTCCTCCAGAAGAGCGGCAAGCTTCTGCTGGGTCTGTTCCTCTGTAAGCTCCTGACCGGAAAATGCAGTGGAGACAATCTGCTTTAAAAATTCGGAAATGGTTTCCTTGTAAATGTCAGAA